>DASQMM010000200.1:0-2682 GCA_035645495.1 Brevibacillus sp.
ACCTTACTTGGTATTGGTTTTCGCACCTGGCACATACTACAAAAGATGGAGAGATGTCTGTACAGGAGGGGATCAGATGCATGACCCGTTGTATTTGCGCCTGCGCAAACGGTTGGCAGTAAAGCCGCAGTCTGTCATTACCTTGGGAGATATCTGCCAGCTATTCTGGGACGGCAAACGGGAGGAAGCCATTTCGCGAATTCCGATTTACAGGGTAAAGCCAGAGGATGGGAACCTGGTCATTATTGACATTATGCAGGTGATTGAAAGACTTCGTTTTGCGTACCCCGAAGTAGAACTGGAAGTACAGGGTGCTTCACAGATCATCGTAGAGGTTTTAAATCCGCGCAAAAAAGCCAATCCCGTTTTGGTCACATTGGTTTGGGTGCTTCTCTTTATCGGAGCGGGACTGGCTATCATGAACTTTCATACCGATGTGAGCATGCCGGAAGTGCATCGGCGCATATTCTATTTGATTACCGGAGAGAAAAGCCAGCACCCGCTCTGGCTGCAGATTCCCTATTCGATCGGGATCGGCTTGGGGATGATTCTGTTTTTCAATCATATCTTTCAGAAAAAAATTAACGAGGAGCCCAGCCCGCTGGAAGTAGAGCTGTTCATGTACCAGCAAAACCTCGATCAGTATTACATCGAGCATGAAAACAAGGAAAACCAGCGGACGAAAACATGATGATCCTGGAGCTGCTGTTCGTGGTGATCGTTGGATTGGGCTGGGGAATTGCCGTTGGAAGCGGTTTTGTCGCTTTTATTACCGTTCTGGACATCATCCCGAGGCTGACGCAACTGACCAATGCCCATCAGCATATTCGCAAGTTGGAGTGGGCATTGGTGAGTGGTGCCCTATTTTTCACCCTGATCGACTTTTTTCCCATCCAAGCTGCTCTCCCGATTTATTTCACCTCTCTCTATGGCTTGTTTGCCGGTGTTTTCGTAGGCACCCTGGCAGCAGGTCTCACCGAAGCATTGAATGTATTCCCGATCATCGCCAAACGCTTGCATATGGATTCAAGCCTGCTATATTTGCTGATGGCGATGGTCTTGGGTAAAATCACTGGCTCTCTCTTGCAATGGATGCTTCATCTTTGATCTGGTAAATACCGCTATTCATAGGATGAGGGTTAACAGGAAGAATATAGATATGGTGTGTTTGGACCAAGGCAGGAAATGGCAAAGGAGTGAACTGGCATGGCGACCAAAACAAAAGCAAAACCAATTGGCTCTATGCAGATGACCAAACAAATGTACCAGCAGCAGGCGTCCAAGTACCAGCCAAAACGAAATGTCTTGTTAAATTGCTTCCGCGCATTCTGGGTCGGCGGTACGATCTGTCTTTTGGGACAAGCCCTGCAAAATATGTATATTCACTTTTTTGGTTTTACAGAGAAAACGGCAAGCAACCCCACAGTGGCAACGCTGATCTTCATCGCTGTATTGCTGACCGGCCTGGGGATATACGACAACATCGGCCAGTACGCCGGAGCGGGTTCAGCAGTCCCGGTAACCGGATTTGCCAATTCCATCGCATCGGCTGCCATTGAGCATCGCAGCGAAGGATTTGTGCTCGGGGTGGGTGGCAACATGTTTAAACTGGCAGGTTCAGTGATTGTCTTTGGTGTAGTTGCTGCCTTTCTCGCAGGCATTATCAAGACCGTGCTCAAGATGATTTTCTGAGGAGGGCGTACGATGGATAGCAAGAAGCAGACAGCGCGGATCAGCCGTCAAACCTGGCACTTTGCAGAAGATGTTCGCGTGCAGGCTTCTGCTGTGTCGGTTGGGCCCAAAGAAGGAGAGGGACCGTTGGCTTCCTTCTTCGATCAGATCCATAATGACGTATACGTCGGCCAACAAACCTGGGAGGATGCCGAGCGGAAGCTGATGGAAGATGCAGTCACCATTTTATTGCAAAAGGCATCCATTAAGGAGCATGATGTGGATGTCATTTTGGCAGGGGATCTGCTGAATCAAAACATCACGACTAACTTTACTGCGGAGAAATTGGAAATTCCTTTAATGGGGATGTACGGCGCGTGTTCCACCTCCATGCTTACATTGGCTACAGCAGCCGCACTTGTCAACGCGGGCTATGTGAATAGAGCAATTGCCGCGTGCAGCAGCCACAATGCGACAGCGGAGAGACAATATCGCTACCCGACCGAGTACGGGGGCCAAAAGCCGCCGAGTGCGCAATGGACGGTGACAGGAGCGGGTGCAGGATTGGTCGGGATTGGTGAAAAAGGGCCGCGCATCACCTACGCCACCATGGGCAAAGTCACAGATATGGGCATCAAAGATCCATTTGACATGGGTTCGGCGATGGCCCCGGCAGCCGTTTCGACGATCTATTCTCATTTCCAGGATACAGGACGTACTCCAAAAGATTACGACTTGATCGTGACAGGGGATCTGGCCGCGGTGGGCTACCCCATCGTGAAAGAATTGATGTTGGCGCAAGGATATGCGATGGACGATATGTACAATGACTGCGGCCTGATGATTTATGATCCCGAACAAGAGGTATTCGCAGGGGGAAGCGGTTGTGCCAGCAGTGCAGTCGTTACCTACAGCTACATCATGGATCAATTAAATCGGGGACTGTTGAAGCGCGTTTTGGTCTGCGCGACCGGAGCATTGCTCAGCCCGATCAGTTATCAGCAAGGAAAT
>DASQMM010000201.1:0-5238 GCA_035645495.1 Brevibacillus sp.
GGCTGGGAAGAAGGGTATACGGATCTTTTGGAGAGGCTGCGCGAACAGCTTGTCCCAGAGGCCATGGAGGATTTGACTTTCGAATTGATTCAGCACCGTTTCACCAAAATCGCAAAAAGCTTGATTTTGCAGCGATACCCCAAGACAAAGCTGGAAATGAACGAAGAAGAACGAAAATACAAATGGGGCAAGTACGGTAAAGGAAAATACGTCTATCCCGACGTGAAGGCAAAAGCGCTGCAAGCTCATTTGGAAAAGGAAATCTCCAGATTGTTTCCACAGGCTCGTGTCGAGTATTTTACGTAAAACAATAAAGCGCTTACAAGCTGCTCGAGGTTTCGGGCAGTTTTTGCCGGTCCTAAGAACCGATACGTTTCGACAAACCCGCGTCGGACATGCTACAATATGATTTGCTCTCATCTTCATGAAAGGAAGAACCCAACCCCTATGAAGTCGATTTTGATTACCGTCGAGGGGCCAATTGGCATTGGAAAAACCTCTCTCGCACGGGAACTGAACCGGGCCTACGATTTGCAGCTGCTGGAGGAAATTGTATACGAAAATCCATTTTTAGGAAAATTCTACGAGAATATTTCCGAGTGGAGCTTCCAGTTGGAAATGTTTTTTCTTTGCAATCGGTACAAGCAGTTGCAAGATATTCATACCAAGTATTTGCAGCAGGGCATTTCGGTCGTTTCCGACTACAATATTTTTAAAAATACGATTTTTTCCAAACGAACGCTTGATCCTGACAATCTGACCAAGTATCTGAAGATCTACGATATTTTGACGGAGGATCTGCCGCAAGCGCATCTGGTCATTTATTTGACAGCTTCGATCGATACAGTGATGAAGCGAATCGCCATGCGTGACCGCGATATCGAACGCAATATGGATATCACGTACATGGAAAATCTGATTGCAGACTACGAAGAGTTCATGCAGGAATTTGAAAAGCAGCACCCCAATACCCCTGTGATCAAATTGAATTGCGATCATGTGGATTTCGTACATAACCAGGGAGATTTGCAGCATGTATTGGACAAAGTAGATCCTATCATCCAGAAGCTGCTGGCAGAATAAAGGCAGAAAGAATAGTAAGGAGTTGCGTACATGTCAAGGTTTCATAGCAGTCCACTTCGCGAAAAATACGGAATCCCAGCCAACGCGGTGATCACCATCGGCGGAACAGTCGGTGTTGGAAAATCCACGTTTACACATGCATTGGCAGAACAGTTGGGGTTTCGTGTCTCGATTGAAAAAGTGGACAATAACCCGTATTTGGGACGATATTACGAAGATTTGGCTCGCTGGGGCTTTCATTTGCAAATCTTCTTTTTAGCGGAGCGCTTCAAGGAGCAGAAGCGGATGTTTGAATACGGAGGCGGATTTGTACAGGATCGTTCCATCTACGAGGATACGGGCATTTTCGCACGCATGCTGTACGAGCAAGGCAACATGACCGAGGAAGATTATCGCACCTATACCGAACTGTTCGAGGCGATGGTGATGACCCCGTACTTCCCGCATCCTGACATCTTGATTTATCTGGAAGGCAGCTTTGACGATATTGTCGACCGCGTGAAAGAGCGAGGACGCCCGATGGAGCAGCAGACACCTGTCGAGTACTGGAAGGATTTGTATGAACGCTATGAGAAGTGGATCGGTTCTTTTGCAGCTTGCCCGATTTTGCGCATCAACATCAACGAGTACGATGCTGTTCATGAGCCGAATTCGATGGAGAGCATCATTGAGCGTGTCGCGGAGAAGATCCGGATCGGTCGTTCAACCCGATTGGATAAGCGTTAAAAAATCGGGATGTCCACCGACACTTTCCGGCAGGTAAGAGCCCAACGAACAAACCCCTCTATGGTATAATAGGAACATCTTGGTATGAAAAAAGGAGCTCAGACATGGCAGAAGAATGGTTTGAACGCAGCTTTCGCGAAGATTATGTGCTGGTGTACCGGCACCGTGATGATTCGGCAGCAGATGAAGAAATCGCCAATTTGCTCGAACGACTGCCGATCAAGGCGACAGGAAAAGTGCTTGATCTTTGCTGTGGAAGCGGCCGACATTCGCGTGCACTGGCTCGTCGGGGATACGAAGTCGTTGGAGTCGATTTATCGCCTGTCCTATTGAAGCTGGCGGAAGAGCAGAATCACTTTCCAAAGCTCCGTTTTGCCCGCTGTGACATGCGAGAAATCCCGTTTCGAGAAGATTTTGACATCGTCGTCAATTTGTTTACCAGCTTTGGTTACTTCACGACGGATGAAGAGAATGCGAAAGTCGTCGAAAACATGGCCCAAGCGTTAAAACAGGGCGGTGAATTAATTCTGGATTACCTCAATCCCGCTTTTGTCAAAGATCATCTGGTCCCCCATTCCACCAAGGAGGTAGAGGACTTGACCATCGAGGAGAAACGCTGGATTGAGGATGGATTCGTGAAAAAGCGGATTCTGATCCAAGACGATTCGTCTCATGACCCGCGGGAGTATGTGGAGCAGGTGCGCCTGTTCAGTGTAGAGCAGATGATGGCGATGCTGGAGCAGGCAGGATTTGGCCAAATTCAAGTATTTGGAAATTATGTATTCGAGCCTTATGTCGCTCCTGAATCTCCGCGTATGATTTTTTATGCTGTGAAGATGTAAAAGGGTTGCGGATAAGCGTGACTAACCGCAGTCTCCCCTGAATATGATGGTGTTACTACCGTTCATCGGGTTTACGAGGGGGAGTTTGTGATGAGCAGACTGTCGGTCGAGCAGGTTAAGCTGTATCTCGGGAAGGTGCCGGGCTGGAAACTGGTGGAGGATCGCATGGCGTTGGCACGGACGTATGAATGTTCTGATTTTGCTTCTGCCATGCGGCTTGTCAATCGGGTTGCCGAAATGTTGGAACACGACAGTCAGCATGTGGAGATTCACATCAAGGCAAACCTGGTCACCTTTGTTCTTACGACGAGGGAAGCGCGGGGTCTGACAGGCAAAGATTTTGCCCTGGCACAGACCATCACCAAAGTCGGTTGACAAAAAACGCAGAGCATATCGCTGGAAAGCCGCATTCGCGAGTCGAGGCGGCTTTTCGCATTTCCGGCGTAGCATCTGGAAAAGCCATCTGCTATGATTGGCTGTAGTACATTTCGGAGGGATAATCATGGACATCCAACAGCATGAGCAATTGCTCAAAATCTTGACAGAGGAATACGCGAATAAAGTGCTTACGGTCTCATACACCCAATGGGACTCGGAGGGTGAGGATGAAGAAGAGACGCAGTTTCGTGCAACTCTGGCTTCGGCTACGCTTACGAACAACGAGTTTACTGAAAAAGATCTGCTGTTGGTCTTCGCTACTGAAGACGGGGAGCATATCGAGATTTTGATGGAAATTCCCAGCGAGGAAGCAGACCTGGCAGCCAACGAAGCTGGTCGCCTTTCCATCTTTGGGACGGAAGCCGAACTCGTGTTGGAAGCATGAGGTTTGCTCGCGCGTCCCGTTATGTCGGCACACCAGAGCCGATGATGCATCATGAGAGGTATCATTGTGAAAAGTATATAAAACGAAACAAAGCGTCGCTGATCCGGGCGGGGCGTTATCTAATTGATACAAAAGCATTGCTCGCCCTGTTCCATCTCGACTGCGGCCATTGCCGACAGGTTCATCGGGAAACCTGCTGCGAAGGGGGACAGCCTTACGCAGTGGACGATTGGCAGGCCACACTGCTCGAACAGGAATTGCCTGCGATCGCAAGCTATGCGCAAGATGCCCGAGTACGGGATAGAATGGCGGCAAAAGACGTCTGGGACCAGAATGCCGGGACGATCCGCATGCAGCACGGAAACTGCCTGTTCTATCAGGAATTGTCCGCCGGAAGCTACGGCTGCGCCATCCATGCGTATGCAGAGCAGACGGGACGAGAGCTGGAACCATTGAAGCCCTTTAGCTGTCAGCTATACCCGCTCGATATAATCGAGACGGATCAAGGAATCCTGGTCACAGCAGTGACCCAGGAGACTTCCTCCTTCTCGCGCTGGGGCACGGATTATTTGGACAATTTTTATTGTGCAAGCCCGGAACGCAGAAAACAGGCTGTCCACCTCGATGAACGGCTTTTTTCTCTGAACGGCTATCGCCCAGCTTACCTGTGGAATTTGGCCTTGCTTCGGTATGTGCTGCAAGACGAAGCGGAGAGCATCGAGGCACTTTTGCAGGAGATGGCTGAACAGCGTGTAGCAAGCACGTGCTAGGAAATTACAGTTTGATTTAGGAAAGAAGGAGTCACTGTGATGAAAGGGAAAACAACACAAGAATCGCGCACGATCCAGGCTTCCCTGGTGCAGCCCTCAGATACCAATTACCACGGTACCATCTTCGGCGGAACGATGATGGCCTACGTTGACGAAGTAGCTGCCATCGCCGCCATGCGCCATTCACGGCGTCCAGTCGTGACAGCGTCGATCGATTCCATCGATTTTCTCGCCCCGGTAAAGATGGGGCAGTCGATCTGCCTTGAAGCATACGTATCATCAACAGGCAAAACCTCTATGGAAATATTTGTAAAAGTAGTAGCCGAAAATTTGCGGACGGGTGAGCGGGTTTTGACAGCGACGTCGTTCCTCACATTCGTCGCTCTGGATGAAGACGGGAATCCCACAGAAGTTCCGCCATTGATTCCGGAGACCGAAACGGAAAAATACCTCTTGGATACCGCCGAAGAGCGTAAAAAAATGCGCAAGGAACGCAAGCAGAATACACAAGCTTTCATTGATAAGCTGACGATCAAGAAAACGATTTGAGCTAGCGCACACAAGGGATAGTAAAAGGGGGAGAGGCGTATGAAGTACCGCCGTCTGGGAAAAACCGAACTGAATGTTTCTGTCGTAGGAGTCGGGACTTGGCAGTTTGGCGGCGAATGGGGAATGGATTTTACGCAGGCCGAAGTAGATCAGATTTTACATAAGGCGAAGGAGCTGGGTATCAATCTAATCGATACGGCGGAATGCTATGGCGATCATCTCTCGGAACGCCTGATTGGTGATTACCTGAAGCGAGACAGGCGTGAAGACTGGATCGTGGCAACGAAATTCGGACATCATTTCCACGATCGTTTTACACGAACCAATGAGTACGGAGCAGATGCGGTATTGGCCCAGCTCGACCGATCCTTGAAAGCACTGCAAACGGATTATATCGATCTGTATCAATTCCACTCCGGCCCTGATGAAGCTTTTGACAACGACG
>DASQMM010000202.1:0-7290 GCA_035645495.1 Brevibacillus sp.
AAAAACAATCTGAATCCGGGCAAAGACGCGATCTTCCTGGAGCAAAAGGATTCCAAGCACCACAATGTCATCGTCGTCCGTACAGAAAACAAGGATGACGCAGCGGTACAAAAACTGGTGAAGGCTTATCAAAGCGACGAAGTGAAGAAGTTCGTGGAGGAACATTTCGAAGGTTCGGTTATCCCGGTTTGGTAAACCGCAAAGGCTCCGCCCACAATGGGTGGGGCCACGTTTTGTTCATCCTGCTCACAGATGTCTTACTGCTCGGGAGATTGAAGGAGGTTCAGCTCAGACGTGATTACATTGTCGAATGTTTCAAAATCATTCCGTACGTCCAAAGGAACGGTTCATGCGATTCAGGATGTTTCACTCGAAGTAAAACCGGGCGAAATATTCGGCGTGATCGGATACAGCGGTGCGGGAAAAAGTACGTTGATCCGGTGTGTCAATTTGCTGGAAGCTCCTACTTCCGGTTCTGTCGTCATTCAAGGCAAAGAAGTAACGAATCTGCCTGCGGAGGAACTGATGCAGGTCAGACGCAAGATCGGCATGATTTTTCAGGGGTTCAATTTGCTCAAGACAGCGACCGTCTATGACAATATCGCGATTCCCCTGCGGCTGACGGATGTAGACAAAAATGAAATAGACGGGCGCGTCACCAAATATCTGCGGATCGTGGGCTTGGAAGACAAGCACGACACCTATCCGAGCCAATTGTCCGGCGGGCAGAAGCAGCGGGTTGCGATTGCGCGGGCCTTGGCCCAGGAACCAGAGCTGTTGCTGAGTGACGAGGCGACGAGCGCCCTGGACCCGGAGACGACCGAGTCCATCCTAGAGCTGCTGCTCAAGATCAACGCAGAGCTGGGCATCACGATCATGCTGATCACACATGAGATGCATGTGATTCAAAAAATCTGTGACCGCGTGGCTGTCATGGAGAATGGGCGAGTGATCGAGCTGGGCAAGACGGTCGATATCTACGCCCAGGCCAAGCATCCGACGACCAGACGTTTTGTCAACAGTACCTATCACAAGGAACTGCCCTCTTCCCTGCTACAAGAATTGAAAGAGACAGGTCCAGTGGTCAGGCTCTCGTTTGTCGGTGGAAGTACCAGCAAGCCTGTTTTGGCGCAGGTAAGCGCCCGGTTTCCGGTATCGCCCAACATTTTGGCAGGGGGGATCATCCAGCTGAAGCAGGAGAAGATCGGCACTCTGGTTGTCCATCTGCATGGAGATCCGGAAGAGACGAAAAAGGCAATCGCCTATCTGGAAGACCAGGGCGTAAAGGTAGAGGGAGTGGAAGTAGGGGATGAGTGAAATCCAGCAATTCATTGAAGGGCGTTTGCCCATCATCGGCGAGTCTGTGGTTCAGACGCTTCAGATGGTTTCCGTCTCGCTCGCCATTTCTGTCCTGATCGGCTTGCCGCTTGGCATTCTGCTGATCCTGACGCGTCCAGGCAATGCGCTGGAAAATCGCGTTGTTTACCAGGTGCTAAATGTCTTTGTCAATATCGTCCGTTCGATTCCTTTTATTATCCTGCTCTTTTTCATCCTGCCGTTTACCAAGCTGATCGTCGGCACATCGATCGGGATCAAAGGAGCGATTGTTCCGCTGATCGTCCACGCTGCTCCCTCCATCGCCCGTCTGATGGAGAATGCATTGGTAGAGGTGGACAGCGGAGTCATTGAGGCATACCGATCGATGGGGATTCGAACACGTCACATCATCTGGCACGTCATGCTGCGTGAGGCCAGACCGATGATTATCCTCGGATTGACCATTGCGGTCATCAACCTGGTGGGCGCTACGGCGATGGCAGGCTTGGTCGGGGCTGGCGGCCTGGGTGACCTGGCTTATCGCTTCGGGCACCTGCGCTACGAGGTCGATGTGATGTACGTCACCGTATTTATTTTGATTCTGATGGTGCAATGCTTACAGTCGATCGGGAATAAATTAGCAGCCAAGTATAAAAAAGATTAGTCCAATTGCGACAGGGAGGTGTGAAAATAGATGAATGAAGATGATTTATTTGTAAATAAAACAGGAGCGATTGCGACGATTTTTCTCAATCGTCCAAAAAAGCGAAATGCACTCGATCTGGCCATGTGGATCAGGCTGTCCCAACTCCTCGAACAGCTGGAAGCAGATGACGAAACAAGAGTCGTGGTCATTCGCGGTGTGGACGAAACGGCTTTTGCCGCAGGAGCGGATATCAGTGAGTTTTTGGAAAACCGTTCATCTGCCGAAAAGGCGAAAGCGTACAACGATCCAGCAATGGAGTCGGTCGATCGCCTGCATCGCTTTCCCAAACCGACGATAGCCATGATTCATCAATACTGCATAGGCGGAGGCTTGGACATCGCGCTGTCTTGCGATTTCCGCTTCAGCGCAGACAATGGAATTTTCGCCATCACGCCAGCCAAGCTGGGGATCGTCTACAATCTGACCAGCACCAAGCGGCTTGTTGATCTGGTCGGACCGTCGCGAGCCAAAGAGATGCTGTACACGGCGAGCACCCTCGATGGGAGCGAAGCGTACCGCATCGGTCTGGTAGATCGCATCTACAGCGCGGAGGAGCTCGAACGAGAAACCTATGCTTTCGCAGAAAAGCTCAGTGAAGGCTCACAGGTATCGATGCGCGGAACCAAAAGGATGGTGCAGGCTGTCCTGGACGGGAAGATCGAAGAGGACGATCAGCTGGCTGAGCTGGTCCTGCAATCCTTTGACTCCGCTGATCACCGGGAAGGTGTACAAGCTTTTTTGGAAAAGAGAAAACCACGTTTTCGCTAACCAGGAAGGGAAGTAGTCATTGATGTCTTTTACCGAAAACAAAAAAACGCTGCTGTTTACCAAAGTAGATAAATCTACGGAGTCTCTCCCGATCTCTTATGAGGATTGGGAAAAAAAGGCGCGCGATATGGTTCCAGCCGGACCCTTTGACTATACAGCAGGAGGCTCTGTAGAGGAGCAGACGCTCGCTCCTGTAGGCATGCAGAAGATTTCCCATCCAGAAGGGGAGCTGGCTACAGCACGTGCAGCAGCCGCAGCAGGCGTACCCTTGGTGGTGAGCACGGTATCGTCGCACTCGATGGAACAAATCGCAGAGGTGATGGGCGATGCTCCTCGCTGGTACCAGCTCTACTGGTCGACGGACCGCGAAGTGAGCGCGAGCATGGTCAGACGGGCTGAAGCGGCAGGCTACTCGGCTATCGTACTGACGGTAGATACGATCATGCTGGGATGGAAACGTCGCGATTTCAAAAACGGGTACTCGCCACTTCGCGAGGGCTATGGGATGGCCAACTACATCAGCGACCCCGTTTTTTGTTCCCGTCTCGCAGAAGTGACACCGGAGAATGCGGTAGAGGAAATTCTGCGCACGATCTATACACCGGCTTTGAACTGGAACGATATTGCCTATCTGCGTGAACATACAAAGCTGCCGATTCTGGTCAAAGGCATCCTTCATCCGGACGATGCTAAGCTGGCGCTGGAACATGGCGTAGACGGTATCATCGTCTCCAACCACGGTGGACGTCAAGTGGATGGCGCGATTTCTTCACTGGATGCTTTGCCTGCGATCGCAGAAGTGGTAAAAGGACAGATTCCTTTGTTGTTGGACAGCGGCGTACGGACAGGCCCAGATGTCGTGAAGGCGCTCGCGCTCGGAGCGAATGCCGTCCTGATCGGTCGACCGTTTGTCTATGGGCTGGCAGTTGCTGGCGAACAAGGCGTGGCTAGCGTGATAGATACCTTGCTCAATGAGCTGGATGTCACAATGGCTCTTTCAGGCAGCACTTCGATTGCAGATCTGAACCGAAGCATCCTGACACGCCTCTAATACACATCTAGGAGGCTTTTGGCATGCAACAAGCGTTACAAGGCATGAAGGTCATCGATTTGACGCAGGTTTTGGCTGGACCCTACTGCACGATGGTGCTGGGTGATCTGGGAGCCGACGTCATCAAGGTCGAGAAGTACCCAAACGGGGATGACAGCCGGATCATGGGTCCTTATTTCGAGCAGGAAAGCTACAGCTTCATGGCGGCCAATCGCAACAAGCGGGGCATTCGCCTGAACATCAAAGAGCAGCAGGGAAAGGACATCCTCTACGATCTGGTGAAGACCGCTGATGTCTTTATTGAGAATTTTCGTCCTGGTACGGCCAAAAGCTTGGGCATCGACTATGAGACCTTGCGCGAGATCAATCCTGGCCTCATCTACTGCTCGATTTCGGGTTATGGACAGACGGGGCCATACAGCGCCAAGGGCGGCTACGACATCATGGCGCAAGGGCTGTCCGGGATGATGAGCATGACCGGAGAAAAGGGCGGGCGTCCGGTGAAAAACGGAATCGCCATCCATGATATTGCAGCTGGAATGACCGCGATCTATGCGATCATGGCGGCTTTCATCCACAAGATGAAAGCAGGAGAGGGACAGTATATCGACCTCTCCCTGGTGGACTCCGGGCTTGCCTGGACAGTATGGGAGTCGGCAGCTTATTTTGGCGCGGGAGAGGTTTCCACAGCCAACGGCTCCGCACATCGCGTCACAGCACCGTACCAAGGCTTCCCGACGAAGAATGGCCATATTCTCGTCGGAGCGGGCAACCAGAAGCTGTGGGAAAAGTTTTGCCGCGAAGTCATCGAGCGTGAAGAGCTGATCCATGATCCCCGCTTTTTGACCAATACGGATCGGCGCGATCACTTGGATGAGCTGGAGCAGGTGATTCAGGATATTTTGATGCAGGCGGATTCCGAATACTGGCTTGCAAGTCTGGACGAGGCGGGGGTGCCTTCCAGCCCGATCTACAGCTACGATCAGGCTTTGAATGACCCGCACATCCGATCCCGCGAGATGGTGATTGAGTACGAACATCCGTTAGCGGGGAAGATCCAGAGTCTGGGCTTTCCTGCCAAAATGTCCAGAACACCGGGACAGGTGAAGCGTCCGGCCCCCTTGCTCGGGCAGCATACTAAGGAAGTACTGGAGGAATTGCAGTACTCGGAAGAAACGATCCGGGAGCTGGAGGAAAAGAAGATCATCTGATAGGAGTCGAGGGCCATCGGGACTGACCCCATAGGGTAAGACAAATCAAAACACCCTCAAGAGAATGCGACCATGTCGGAAGATATGGAGACAACTTGGAGGTGTTTTTTCTGTGGCAACGAGAGTAAGTTATCCTGCGGAAATTAAGTTAAAAGCTGTTGAAATGAGGTTGGCAGGTGTATCAATGAGAGAAGTAATGGAGCACCTCTGTATCAAGAACAAAACACAGGTGAAAACATGGGTACGTTGGCATCAAGTTTGAGAACAGCGAAGTGTTCAAAGAACGCATCTCCCGCAGACCGATTATTGAACATAAAAATGCTGAGTTAAAAAGGTATCATGGGTTAACCAGGGCCAAGTACCGTGGTCTCTTTCGTATGCAAATTCAAGCTATACTAACCGCCTTTACGGTAAATGTAAAGCGAATGATAAAACTCCAAACCAAACTGGAGGCCACCTCAGCATGAGGCAGCCTCCAGTTTTTAGGTCCTATGGACCGAATTTTTCCAAAAGAAAGCATCCCTTTTCAAGATAGAGAGTATTTTGCACGGCTCTCAAAAAGGGGGGCTTTTGACTTACATCGCTTATGATTTGGAGTGTAGTGACCATTCATGTATAGCAAGCTTGCAAGCTACTCTTTCGTAGCTGCAACCTCGGAATCGCCTGCAGCCGGCTTCTCATCCAGGTATTCGTCAGGCCCGATGATTCCGGCAGCGCGATCCTGCTTTTCCAACTCAAGCGCTTTAGGGACGGAAAGCCAGTAGGCGAGGGCAATGGCAATCGCACCAGCACCAAATTTGCCGACGATGACTGGCAAGATAATATTCGGTTGGAAGTTCGCGGAGAAGGAGAGATGATCGCCCAGCAAAAACGCAGCACAGACGCCAAACGAGATGTTGATCACCTTATCCTTTGGCGGCATGAAACGCACCAGCCGGAACATCGCCAAGATATTGGCGATAGTGGCCAGCAGCCCGGCGCTGCCTGTGGGACTCAAGCCCAAGCGCTTGCCCACGGCTTCGAGCGGCTTGGATGCGTATTTGCGCAAGAGATAGACCATCGGGAAGGCGCCAGCCAGCATGATCCCGATGTAACCCGCCGTCTCCAGCGCGCGGTACTGATCCTGTGGGTCTGCGATGATCGGGTCGAAACCCCATGCACCAAACATGGTGGTGAAAATGCCAGTGAAGTATTCGACGATCGAGAAAACGAGAACAAGCTTGATGCCAGCATCCATCGTCCTACCGAAAATCATGAACCCGCGAATCATCATATCAGGCAGGAAGCGAAGCCCCAATGCAATGACGACGACAAATACCAGGATTGGAGATAAATTCAGCAAAACTTGCCCGATTCCAATAGCGAAGGCGTATGTTGATTCTCCGTTTGCGGTGATCTCGGTGCGCACCTTCATCTGGGTCGCAACGAGAATGGCACTGGTAATAAACGCACCAATCGGCACAGTCAAAATACCGGACATAATACCCAAGGCCATGTACTTGTGATCGCGTTTGTCCAGCATAGCCAAGCCCATCGGTATCGAAAAGACGATGGTAGCTCCCGCCATGAAGCCGACGATCATGGCCATGACCCAGCCTTCGATCGAGCTTTTCAGAATGCCGGCCAGTTGATACCCGCCCATGTCAGAAGCGAGGATGGCTGTGGCGGCGATAGCGGGATCAGCCCCGATCTGGTGAAAAAGAGGGGAGACCGCTTTTTCGACAAACCAGGAGATATAGGGAAGAGATGCCATAATTCCTGCGGCAGGGACAAAAATATATCCGGTAGAATGAATGCCCTCCATAAATTCCTTGCCGAGTCCTGTATCACTGTTGCGAATGGCAGCGACAGCACCGATGACGGCACAGATCATGATAATGTAAATGATAACGCTTCCAATATACTCCACGTTCCAATCCCACCTTTGTGCAAGTTTTCCCCTGTATTAGAGCTCCTGGACTACAAGTGATTTTGCAATGGCATGGTTTATGTGCAGTCGTCCCCCTTTTGGTTTGGTAAACAAGGAAAGCGCTTAGGAGTCTCGCAAACGAGAGATACCTAAGCGCCTTTGCTTACTTG
Organism: Brevibacillus sp.; assembly: GCA_035645495.1. Classification (GTDB taxonomy): domain Bacteria; phylum Bacillota; class Bacilli; order Brevibacillales; family Brevibacillaceae; genus Brevibacillus. The sequence continues at coordinate 7,133 of DASQMM010000202.1, forward strand.
TATGTACTTTTGTCAAACAGGTGGTCAAAAGAAAGACCAGGATGAATCTTAAGCGCCATTGCTTAAGATTTATTATAAAGTGATTATATGGGGAGGACTTCCCAAAGTCAACGGATATTTCAGAATCTTCCCACAAGGGGGCGAGAAGCAAATATAGA
>DASQMM010000203.1:0-1810 GCA_035645495.1 Brevibacillus sp.
TGCCTGCAGCAATGCCAATATGCTTTCTCCGGATGGGCGGAGCGCGGCATTTGACAATGATGCCAACGGGTTCGTTCCCGGCGAAGGAGTCGGCGTGATCGTGTTAAAAGGATTGGACGCGGCACTTCGGGACGGAGACCATATTTACGGCGTGATCAAAGGATCGGCGATTAATCAAGACGGCAAAACAAACGGCATTACCGCCCCCAGCTCACTTTCCCAGCAAGAGCTGGAACTGGCGGTGTATGAGAAAGCGCGGATCGATCCAGGGACGATTACCTACGTGGAGACCCATGGAACAGGGACAAAACTGGGAGACCCGATCGAGATCGAGGCCTTGACCAATTCGTTTGGAAGATACACCGAAAAGCGTAATTTTTGCGCTGTTGGTTCGGTGAAGACGAATATTGGACACACGGTTACGGCAGCGGGGGTAGTAAGCGTCATTAAGGTGTTGCTGGCGTTAAAACACAAACGGATCCCGCCGTCGCTCAATCTGCTTCGAGAGAATGAGCATATCGATTTTGCCAGCAGTCCGTTCTATGTGAACACGACGTTGAAGGACTGGCAACCGGCAGAGGGAACTCCCCTCCGCGCTGCTGTCAGTTCATTTGGGTTTAGCGGTACAAATGCTCATGTAGTAATCGAAGAAGCTCCGGCTGTGAGACGCTCCGCTCCCAGCAAACCATGGTATATGGTACCGCTCTCGGCAAGAACGGAAATGGCGCTAAAACAAAAACTCGCTGATCTGCTTGAGTGGCTAAAGCAAAACGGCGAGGAAGTTTTTATCGGGGATATTGCCTATACCCTCCTGGTCGGCAGGAGCCACCATGCCGTACGCTCGGGCATCCTCGTCCGAAATACGGCGGAACTGAGAGAAGTGCTGGGCACGATTGTTGCTCAGGGCAAGGCAGAACAGTATTATACGGCCAACCGCAAAGATACGGCGTACAGACAGGATCATGCATTGAAGCGGAAGGGAAACGAAACGATTCAGCATTTGAAAGGAAATCAGTTCTTCGAAGACCACTACAAAGAGCAGATTCTGGCCCTTCTCGATTTGTATCTCAAAGGTTATGAACTGGAGTGGGGCCAACTCTATGCGGATGGAAAATACTGCCGCATACCGCTGCCGACTTACCCGTTTTCCAGAAAGCGTTACTGGCTGGACGGTTTGTCCAAATCTCCCCGGCAGACGGTGGAGCAGAAGGCAGCCAGACTCCATCCTTTGATCGAACAAAATACTTCTGATCTGTACGAGCAAAGATATACATCAGTGCTTACCGGAACTGAATATTATCTGACGGACCATATGGTGGGCAATGACAAGGTACTGCCAGGTGTGGTTTATCTGGAATGGGCTCAGGCCGCAGGCAAACTTGCCGGCAAACGCGATGTAGTCATAATGAAAAACATTGTATGGTCCAAACCTATCTCCGTTAATGAAAAGCCGCTGGAAGCTCATATTGCTCTGCAGCAGGCTGGGGATCTGGTAGAATACGAGATTTACAGCCTGGATGAGGAGAAACAGAAAGTCACGCACAATCGTGGAAAACTGGGTTTTTCCTCCCTGCAAACAGTGGCCCCGCAGGAATGCGTGAGAATGGAAACGATCATGTCGAGATGCCGCAAAATCATCGACAAAGCCCAGCTCTATCCGCTTGTGAAACAGCGAGGGCTGGATTTAGGGCCCGGTTTCCAGGTGATCAATGAAGTTTTTGGAAATGGGGAAGAGACCCTCTCTGTAGTGGAGCTGCCAAAGCATCTGACGTTGGATTTCGATTCTTTTTTTCTGCATCCATCTTTGCTG
>DASQMM010000204.1:0-1900 GCA_035645495.1 Brevibacillus sp.
GGTTGAAGGCATTGGGCATCTGCCCTGCCTTGTAGGCGTCATAACGGGAGGAATACTGCCCGTTGCTGGCGACATAACGGCGAATCCGCCCCAATTTGTGCAGATTGCCCTGAATCGCCCGGAAATTGGGGGCAAGTGTGGATTTGACTGCTTCCATCAAGAGGACATCATGCCTGCGTGCAGCCTGAATCATCTGCATGACTTCTGCGGCGTTGGAGGACAGCGGCTTTTCACACAGGACATGCATGCCATGCTCCATGCAGACCAAGGCTTGCGAGGCGTGAAATGAATTGGGACTGGCGATATAGACCGCATCAATTCGCTTGCTTTTTACCATTTCTTCCAGGTCCGTAAACCAATACGGAATCCCCTGCCTAGCAGCAAATTCTCGAGCTCTTTCTTCCGTTCGCGAATAGACGGCATCCAGCGAGAAGCCATCCACTTCCCTGCCCGATCGAATGAATTCCTCGGTAATCCAGTTGGTTCCGATCACGCCAAAACGCACGAGTTCTGCCCCCCTTGTGAAAAGACGCTTTCCTCTATAATTTATTCGTTTCTTTCCACGGCATGTCCTCCAAATTGATTGCGCAGGGCGGCAACCACTTTTCCGGAAAAAGTATCCGTCTCCAGCGAGCGGTAGCGCATCAACAGGGACATGGCGATCACCGGTGTGGCTGCCTGCAGGTCAAGTGCCGTCTCCAAGGTCCACTTGCCTTCCCCGGAGGAATGCATGATTCCTTTGATCTCGTCCAGTCGGGCATCCTGGGCAAAGGCCTGTTCGGTGAGTTCCATCAGCCAGGAGCGAATGACGGAGCCATGGTTCCACACTCCTGCCACCTTCGCAAAGTCGTAATCGAACTCGCTTTTGGCCAGGACCTCAAACCCTTCCCCGATTGCCGCCATCATGCCGTACTCGATGCCGTTATGGATCATCTTGAGAAAATGCCCGCTGCCCGATTTGCCTGTGTACAGATAGCCGTTCTCCACCGCCGTATCGCGGAATAACGGTTCGACCTGACGCCATGCCTGCGGATCTCCGCCTACCATATAGCAAGCTCTGTGTCTGGCTCCGCTGATCCCGCCAGAGGTCCCCGCGTCCAGATAGTAGATCCCATGCTCCTCCATCTGCTTTGCACGTCGGATGGACTCCTTGTAATGCGAATTGCCTGCTTCGACGACGATATCTCCTGCAGCGAGCAATGGGGGCAACTCCGCCAACACGCCGTCTACATGAGCATGCGGAACCATCAGCCAGACTACGCGTGGCGCATCCAATGACCCGACCAGTTCTGCAAGGCTATTTGCTCCGGTTGCTCCTGCGCCACTGATATCTCTTACCGCATCCGCATTCACGTCGAAGGCGGTTACCTCATGTCCGCGCTCCAGCAATTGCAGCCCCAGATTCAGACCCATTTTTCCCAAACCGATCAACCCGACCTTCATTAATCAACGCCCCCATTTTTTTCATTTCTCACCTTGTCTGCACAGGTGTCAATAAAGGCTCGTCCTCCGGATCCAGCCACCACGTAAAGCCGTCCTCCTCCAATAAACGGTTTGCTGCATCCGGGCCGTTCGTACCTGCCGGGTAGTGATGCAGCGGCACGCGATTTTCGGCAAATGCCGCGAGAATCGGCTCCATCCAGCGCCAAGCCAGCTCTACTTCCTCCCAGTGGGCAAAATGCGTCCGATCCCCCTGCACCGCTTCAGCCAGCAGAAGCTCGTAGGACTCGGGCAGATGATCCTGATTCGGGACATACGTCATTTCCACAGGCTTGAGCTGCCCAGGCTTGCCAGGAACATTCAGATTCAATCGCCAGGTCATACCTTGATTCGGCGAGACGTGAATCACGATCAGATTCGGCAGCTCTGCTTCCTCCGAAATTTTGCATTGAATCACGAT
>DASQMM010000205.1:0-7147 GCA_035645495.1 Brevibacillus sp.
ACTTCGATCTGACGAGGTTTCACATGCTCGCATGTTTCCATACGATAGTGGCATCTCGGGTGAAAATGACATCCCTGCGGCGGCGTGATCGGACTGGGGACGTCTCCTTTCAAGATGATCCGCTCTCTTTTCACATCCGGATCGAGAGACGGTATCGCCGACATGAGAGCTTGGGTGTACGGATGCAGCGGCTTCTGGAACAATTGCCTCTTCCCTGCCAGCTCTACCATTTTGCCAAGATACATCACGCCAATCCGGTCACTGACATGTTTGACTACGCTTAAATCATGCGCGATGAAGATATAGGTCAGCTCATACGTCTTTTTCAGATGCTGAAACAGATTCAATATTTGCGCTTGTACAGAGACATCCAACGCCGATACTGGCTCGTCCGCAATAATCAGAGCCGGATTGACAGCGATGGCCCGCGCGATCCCAATCCGTTGCCGCTGGCCGCCGCTGAATTCATGGGGGTACCGCCCCGCGTGCCTGGGACTTAAGCCGACGTTGTTCAACAGCTCCGCTACCATTTCCTTGCGCTCTTTCGCATTGTTTCCGATCTGATGCGTGGAAAGGGCTTCTCCCAGAATCGATTCAATCGTCAATTGGGGGTTGAGAGAAGCGTACGGGTCTTGAAAAACGATCTGAATGTCTGCGCGTAATCTCCTCAGCTCGCTTTTCGTCAACGCTGTCACTTCATGCCCTTTGAATTTGACCGAGCCGGAAGTAGGTTCGATCAGTCGCAGAATGCTTCGGCCCATCGTCGATTTTCCGCATCCGCTTTCGCCGACAATACCCAAGGTTTCGCCTTTTTGCACGCGAAACGAGATGTCGTCAACCGCCTTGACGAAATGACTGTGCTTCCGAAAAATTCCGCTGCCTACGGGAAAATACACCTTTAATTCCTTTACATCCAACAGGGCATCCGTCATGCGATCACCTCTTGACTCTCGTACAGCCAGCATCTGACCAGCTGTTCCCCCAGCTTGAACAACGGCGGATTCTCCAGATGACATTTTTGAAAGGCTTGCGGGCATCTCGCATAGAAGGGACAACCCGCCTGAATCACGCCCAGATTCGGTACATTCCCCATGATCGGGACTAGCGGTTTATCGCTTTCGTCGTCCATGTCGGGCACCGAGTTCAAAAGGCCGCTCGTATAGGGATGCTTTGGCGATTTCAGTAGCGTACGCACATCGGCCTGTTCGACAATCTGACCGTAATACATCACCATGACGCGATCCGCCATCTCGGCGACGACTCCCAGGTCATGGGTAATCAAAAGAATCGCCGTCTGAAAATCCTTCTTCAACTCGTTCATCAGTTCCAGGATTTGCGCCTGGATCGTGACGTCGAGCGCCGTTGTTGGTTCATCCGCGATCAGCAGCTTTGGCGTGCATGCCATCGCCATCGCGATCATAACCCGCTGCCTCATGCCGCCCGAGAGCTGATGCGGATATTCGTCCATGATTTTTTCTGCTCGGGGAATCCCCACTTTTTTCAGCATCTCGATGGCTTTCTCTCTGATTTGCGCTTTGGATAAAGAAGAATGCAAATAGATGACTTCCCCGATCTGCTTGCCAATTTTGTGCACGGGATTCAACGAGGTCATCGGCTCCTGAAATATCATCGACATCGAGTTGCCGCGAATGGAGCGCATCTCTCTCTCAGAGACACGATTGAGGTCTTTGCCCTCAAACAAGATTTTTCCTTCCGTAAATCCCGCATTCTTCGGAATCAATCTCATCAATGACAGCGAGGTCACACTTTTTCCGCACCCTGACTCGCCCACCAAGGCCAGTGTTTCTCCTTCTTTTATGGTCAGATTCAACTGTTTCACGGCCTGGATGTGACCGCCGTCTTCTGTTTTGAAGTTGATGCATAACTGCTCCACCCGAAGCAGCTCTTTCTCCTCTGTCACAGCCATTGTCTGGCGCCCCCTTTCATCTCATGAACAAGTCCGTCTTTATTTGATTCTGGGATCGAGAGCGTCGCGCAAGCCATCTCCTAGTAAATTAAAGCCAAGGACAACCAGCATGATCGCCAAACCGGGATAGAGCGTCATCCACCAAGCCTGGCTCAGGAAGGACTTGCCCACAAAAACCAATGCGCCCCATTCCGGATTGGGCGGTTGGGCACCCAGACCAAGAAAGCTCAGAGCGGCAGCTGACAGGATACTGACCCCAAATTGCAGAGTAGCCAGCACGATGATCGGTGAGGCGATGTTAGGCAAAATATGGCGGACGATGATTTTCCAATCGCGTACACCCAGTGCCCTGGCAGACTCAATGTATTCTTTTTCGCGAACCGCCAGTACGGAGCCCCTGACCACCCGGACAAAAGAAGGAATGACCGAAATGGCTACGGCGATCATCGCATTGGTCAGCCCTACGCCTAGCACCGCTACGATTGCAATCGCCATCAAGAGAGACGGAAAAGCCAAAAGGATGTCCATAAGCTGCATGATGTACAGATCAAGTCTTCGGTAATAGCCCGCGATCACCCCCAGGAAAACCCCGACGCTTCCTGCAATCGAGACCGCAACAAGCCCCATGAGCAGCGAGACGCGACCGCCGTACAAAATACGCGTGTAAATATCCCTGCCGAATTCATCGGTTCCAAGCCAATGCTCTCGGCTCGGAGGTTGCAAGGTTTCGTCATATCTCATCTCATTGACCGGATAATGGGTAAGAACGGGAGCAAATACAGAGATGAGGATAAAAAAGAGCAGGATCGATCCTCCAATCATCGCTCCTTTGTTTTTTCTCAGTTTCTTCCAAGCCATGCCAAAGAAGGAGATGGATGCCGACTCCATCTCATCCCATTTGGCTGGCTGCACATTCGTTTCGGTTTTTGTAAGCATCTGCCAGAACTCCTCTCCGTGCCATCTCTATTCATAGCGGATACGCGGATCCAGTTTGGTATAAATCAAATCCACCAACAAATTGACGACGATGAAGAGGAATGCCATGAATAAAATCAAGCCTTGCACCGTTGGAATGTCCCGGGTAGCAATCGCGGAAACGATCAGGCTTCCCATGCCGGGGAGTGCGAACACCGTCTCTGTCACGACCGCTCCTGCCATCAAGGCTCCAAACTGCAATCCGATCAAGGTGGTCACAGGAATCATCGCGTTTTGCAAGCTATGCTGGAAAATGAGCCGGTACAGGTTGGCCCCTTTCGCTTGCGCCGTACGGATATAATCCTGCTTGATCACCTCCAGCATGCTGGATCGCGTCATCCGCGCTATATTTCCGGCTGTACCCAATCCCAATGTGATAGAAGGCAGGATGAGCGAGTAAAAGCCTTTATAGCCCGATATAGGAAAAAATCCCAAATGATAGGCAAACAGCAGAATCAAGAACAAGGCGATCCAGAAGCTGGGGGCCGATATGCCGACCAACGAGATGACCATAACAAGCTGGTCAAGTATGGTATTCTGCTTCATCGCCGCGATGATTCCGATCAAAATGCCAAAGACTGAGCCAAAGAGAATACTGTACACAGCAAGCTGGGCCGTAATGGGAAAACGATTTGAGATCTCTTCCATGACGGAATATCCGGTAACGTAGGAGGTGCCCAAATCTCCCTGAATCACACCGGCCATATAATGGAGGTACTGCATGGGCAGCGGCTTGTCCAAACCCAATCTGCTTTCGAGCTCAGCAATTGATTCCGGTGTGGCAAAGTCCCCCAGGATATATCTCACGGGATCTCCCGGAATGAGATGGAGCATCATGAATACGAGCAGAGACACGCCGATCAGGGTTATACCCATAGTCAACAATCGCTTGAGAAGATAAGACGGCAATCCAAGCCCCCCTCGTCATAAGAAACTGATCTATTCGACAACCTCTACGTCATCCCAGATAATTCGGTTGGAAATCGGATGCTTTTTGAAATTCTTTAGTCCGCGGGTCGCAGTGACACTTTCCCTGACAAAGAGTGGGACCCACGGAGACTGCTCAACCAGGAAATCTTGGGCTTCCTCGTAAATTTTATAGCGTGCGTCCGGGTCCATCTCGATTCTTCCTTTTTGCAGCATGGCATCCAACTCATCTACTTCATAGTGCAGACGTGTCGATTTCCCCTTGCCAAAAAGCAGGAAATACAAAATATCAGCATCGAACCAGCCGTAGCTCCACAGAATCATTTGGTGTCCGCCTTTTGGCGTTTGTTCGATGATTGCAGCAGACTCCTTCACAGTGATTCGGACATCGATCCCCACTTCGCGTAATTGATGCTGAAGAATTTGCGCCACACGCTGCATGACAGGCTCATTTTGCACCCACATCTCCACGGAGAACGGCTTGCCGTCTTTCATGACGATGCCTTCCCCGTTTGTTTCCTTCCAACCTGCTTCCGCCAAGAGCTGTTTTGCCTTTTCCTTGTCTTGTGCATATTTTTTGCGGGCCTTCTCCTCGATCGCCGGGTTATGCCCGTTTACGACATCCGGCAGAGGACCGAAGACAGGCTGCGCTGCACCTCTCAAGGCCGTTTGAATGATCGGTTCACGATCCACTGCGAGGGCAATCGCCTGACGGACGCGGACATCCTGGAAGATTGGCAATTTATTATTCCAGCCGAGGTAATTCATCACATAGTCCGACACTCTCTCCAATTCCACACCCGGCTCTTTTTCCAGCTCCTCGATGTATTGGAACGGAACATCCAGCAATACATTGACCGAGCCTTTCTTGAACTCCAGGATTCTCGTCTCATCATCAGGGATGAAGCGGAAGGTCACTTTGCTGAAGCCGGGAGTTCCTTTGGCGCCCCAATCCGCTTTTTCAAACGGCTTGTAGACGACGGAATCTCCTCGCTTGACCTCCGTAAGCTGGAGCTGTCCGCCTGCGCTCGCATTTTTATCAAATCCTTCTCCCTGCCCGTCCAATGTCGATACATCCAAAGGCGCCAGATAAGCCGATGTGGCATTGCTGAAGAAAGGAGCATACGGCTCGCTCCATGTAATCTTGAACGAATATTCGCCAAGCACCTCGATGTTGCTGATCGAACCCGCATTTGTCTTGAATGGCGATTTTTCCAGGAATCGTTCAAATGATTTTTTGACTGCTTCGGCATTGATCGGTTTGCCAGAATGGAAGACTGCATTTTCTTTCAGGTTGAAGGTAATCTCTTTTCCCCCATCCGCGACTTGATAGTCTTTGACCAACCCCGGAACAATTTCCCCACTCTCACTGCGTTCGAACAGCGTCGCATACAGGTGCTCCGTCGCTTCCCCAATCGATGATGTTTTATGGACATCAAGGGAATCCGGCTCTGAAACAACCGCAACAACAATCTCGCCTTTCGAAAGTTCATTGCCCGGCTCCGGGTTCTCTTGACTGACTGGCGTACAAGCGGAGAAGAGCAGCGAAAGAACCAGAGCTGGGACCAACCAGTGTTTTGTTCTTTTTTTCACTTTCTAAAACCCCCTTTATTTGATTTTTCAGTATATTCATAAAAATTTTACTTTTAATCATTCTATATAGCCAATAAGAATCTTTCATGAGCATATAAAAAATAGTAATACCCGAAATATAGACAGGTTTCGCAAGTTTCGATAAAAAGCATAAAAAGCAGGGAGAGCGAACTCTCCCTGCTTTTTATACCTATCTTCTATCGCTTATTCTAGGTTTAGCCATTTGCATTCATCTGGAGACAAGGAGAGTTGGAGGGCCGTAAAGCAGTCGCGCAGCTCGGCAACCGTCTGCGGGCCGATGACAGCACAAGTGGGAAATGTTTGATGCAATACATAGGAAAGGGCAATATGATTCGGGGTATATTGGCTTCCCTTCTGCTTCGCCAAGGTTTCAGCTCTGCGATAACGTTCCCAGTTGTCTTGGCTGTAGTAGACTCGTACCATGTCTGCGTTGGTTTTGTTTTCAGGTGAAAATCTTCCGGTGAAAAAGCCGCTTGCCTGGGAAGCCCACGAGAATACGGGCATCTGCGTACGGCTGTGCCAGTCCTCATAATCCCGATCAAGATATACAGTGCCGGGCCAGCGCGGTTCGTTGATTTTAGCAAGGCTAAACGACGGACTATTCACAACCAGCCGATGGTAGCCTTTTTGATCCGCGTATTGATTTGCTTCCTCGATTCTGCTGTAGCTCCAGTTGGACACCCCTGCTCGTCTGATCCGTCCAGCCTGGATATGCTCTTCCAGCATGTCCACCAGTTCGCTGACAGGTACAGACGTATTGTCGCGATGAAGCATATACAGATCAATGTACTCTACCTGCAGTCTCTCCATGCTTTCCATAAGATCACGAGTGATCTCCTTGGCATTTACCCTGCTCACCGAGGCATCATGCGTTCCGTCTTCTGCTACATAATGATGCCCGCCTTTGTCGACGATCGTGATTTCCTCTCGATTTTGCCTGGCTTGGAGCCATTTCCCAATCATTCGCTCACTTGCTCCCCGATTGTACAGATGAGCAGTGTCGAACGTGTTTCCACCCAATTCGACGAAAGTATCCAGCATTTCAAAAGCTGCCTGTGGATCGGCCGATAAACCGGATGTTCCCAAAATGAGTCTTGAAACGGGTTTGTCCAAGCCTGGTACCTCGATACCTTTCATTTCAACCTACTCCCTTACACAAAAGAGCCTGTTTTGTGCACATTGCTAAGCCATAATCCCCCCAGGAAAGGAGGGTACTATGACGTATGTGCCTTCTTCGATGAAGATGTCTGTCAACGATTACTATGCAGACTTTTTCGAGAATTTTTGAAAGAGCTGTTTTGTCATTTTCTTGTACATGCTGGTCTGTGACAGCAGTGTAAACAGTACAAAGAGAGTCAGGATCAAGCTGATCGGATGGACGAACAGACTGGATAAGAAGCCCAAAATGCTTCCCTCTTCTGTAATAATCGCTCTGCGCAGATAAACATCCATCTGGGGTCCAAGAATTATCCCCAAGACCATGGGCCCAGTCGGAAACTTATAGAGTCTCAACAAATATCCGATGACACCAAATACGATCATCCAGTAGACATCCGCAACACTGTTATTAATTCCATACGAACCGATGACGGTAAAGAAAACGATAATTGGCATCAGGATATACTTGGGAATCAGAATGACTTTGGCAAAGAAAGAGATCGCTGAAAGTCCCCAAATAATGATGAAGATAAGGGAAACGAGCGC
>DASQMM010000206.1:0-5601 GCA_035645495.1 Brevibacillus sp.
CCAAAATAGGCATTTGGAGGAGGAACCATTCGTGGCTCATTCTTCATAAATCTATTGTAGCTTCATCGATAGGCATTCGTGTACATGTCGGTATCACGGAGGTGGTAAACAATGGACGATTTCAAAAAAGAACTGAAAAAACTGAAGGTTGACAAATTCAAAGGCGGGGACGTGACTCCCTGGGACAATGAAAGTCAGAAAGATGCCATGTTGGTTCAGGGAAGATGCGGTCGCTGCAGTTGTTCTCATAGATGCTCATGTAGATGCTCATGCAGTTGTTCTTGCAGCTGCTCATGTTTTTGCTTCTGCAGCTGTTTTTTCAACTGTTTCTTCAACTGCTTCTTCCGTTGCAGTCGCTGCGCCCGTTGTTTCTAGGTTATAAAAGGTAATCGTGCTTGCCTGAAATGAAGAGGCAGCTCCTGCATAGTCAAGTGGCTAGGCTGTTAGGGGCTGCCTCTTAAAAGACCTGGTATGAGGGACAAATAGAGGTACATAAGATGACGATGAAAGTGATGGCGCAGATAACGAGAACGGCTCATGGTAAGGAGGGGTGGCATGAAAAATTTGAATTCTTCTTTGCGTCCGAAAGTGAAAAGGGATACGTTTTTTTACCCTGATCCAAAGGGGAGTGTGTATTTTCGCAACAATGTAGGGTCGTTCCGAATGGAAGGCAGCGGGATTGATAAGTGGATTGAAATACTATTGCCTGTTTTTAATGGGGAGCACACTTTGGGTGAACTGACAGAAGATTTGCCTGTTGAATACCAGGAGCGGGTCTATGAAATTGCCGCAAGCTTATTCCAAAACGGTTTTGTGCAGGATGTGAGCCAAGACCGTCCTTATCAGTTGGCGGACAAGGTTCTCCAAAAGTATGCTGCGCAAATTGAATTTTTAAGTAATGTAGCGGATTCTGGTGCTTTCCGTTTCATGACGTATCGTCAGGCTAATGTGTTGGCGATAGGCTCTGGTCCCATCTTTGTCTCTCTCGTCTCAGCTTTGCTGGATTCCGGCTTGTCCAAGCTCCACATGCTGATCACAGATTCACTACCGACCAATCGACAACGGATAGAGGAATTGGCAGCACATGCTCGCAAAACGGATCCTGAGATCGCGATTGTGGAGCTTGGTCTGCAGAGAGAGGGTAAGATTTCATGGCGCGAGGCTGTGCAGCCGTTTGATTCGATATTGTACGTATCACAGGAAGGCCATGTAGAGGAATTGCGACAGCTGAACGAGATTTGCAGAGATGAGGGCAAGCTGTTACTCCCCGCTATATGTCTGCAGCAGGCGGGGATAGCGGGTCCACTGGTACATCCTGATTCTGAAGGATGCTGGGAATCGGCGTGGCGCCGTGTACACCAATCTGCAATCCGTAAAGAACACGAGCTGCATACCTTCTCTTCCACAGCCGGAGCGATGCTGGCGAATGTGATCGTGTTTGAATGGTTTAAAACCATTACAGGCGTGAACGAAAAGGAGCCGAGGAACAAAGTATTCCTGCTTGATTTGGAGACGTTGGAGGGAAACTGGCATTCATTCCTGCCTCATCAATTGGTGCAAGGAAAAAGGAAAGTCGAAAGGATACAAGACATTGAACGGCATCTCGAACAGAACCTGGACAGAAGTGCTTCGAATGGCCTGATTCCTTATTTCAGCACGTTGACCTCTGCGGAAACGGGGATATTCCACATTTGGGAGGAAGGGGATTTGAAGCAGCTGCCTTTGGCGCAGTGCCGCATCCAGGCTATCGATCCGCTGTCCGAGGGGCCTGCTGAGCTGTTGCCAGAGATGGTGTGTACAGGTCTGACGCATGAGGAGGCGCGCAGGGAAGCTGGGCTGGAGGGAATCGAAACCTATATCACGCGTATGGTACAAGAACTTGAACTGGATGATTTCATCGGTGTCGGAACAGGAGAGACGATGGCGGAGGGTGTTTGCCGTGGATTGATAAAGTGCTTGTCAAAAGAACTGGTAAAAAATCAAAAGGTTGAGATTCCTTCTGTCTTTCCAGTGCAAGTGAGCGGGGTAGAAGATGCACGTTGTCAGTACTATCTGCAAGCATTGACCACCATGCAAGGAGCTCCGGAGATCGGACTAGGTGAGGAAGTGTTTGGCTTCCCGGTTGTTTGGGTGGGCTCGGGCGGACGTTGGTTCGGCAGTGCTGGCTTACATGTAACTTTGGCGTTGCGAAAGTCGTTGCAACAGGCACTGCTGCATGCACAAAACGAAGGAGATTTCCCCGCAACGCAAGTGGGGCAGGCTTCATCCGTCCTTCTGGTAGAAAAGGAACCGCAATGTCTGGTGATCTCCGCCCTCAATGATGCGTCCTGCCATCAGGATGTTTTGCAGTCCGCCTTGCAAGTGTTAAAAAATCATCGTAAACAACTGATCCTCTTTGATTTGGCACTCGAATCATTTTTGAAAGAAGAATTGGCAGGCGTTTATGGGGTGTTGCTGCGAGAGGAGGGGGCCTTGTGAGCGGCGTTGTATTGGTTGTCGGAGAAGGGGTGCTGGCGGACTTGGTGTGCAAAGAGCTGTCCACTCTGTGTCGAATCGTTCGTCAGGCCGATTTGAAGGCCGCAGTACCAGAAGCGACGGAATTGGCTCTGTTGTTGCATGATGCCTGGCACCCTTCTGTTCATCAGGAGGCGGAAGTGCTGCTGCAGTCATCCGGCATCCTTTGGCTGCGCGGTTTCGTTTCTTTTGGGGAAGGCGTGGTCGGCCCACTGATTCGACCTGGTACACCGGGGTGTTCCCAATGTGCAGATCTGCGACATCTCATGGCCGGACGTGATCGCAAGGAGATGTGGGAGCTGCAACAGCGTTTGGGGGAGAACGGGGGTATTTCTCGTGATGCATGGGCATCGCATTCAGGTCTTTTGCAGGTGGCTCAGGTGCTCACAGCTGAAGCACAGAGGGTGCTGAAGGGCGAGCAAGCCCACTTGGAGAGCCGGGTATTTTTGATCAATCTGAAAACGCTGAGAAGTTCACGCCATTTCTTTTTGCCCGATCCTTCTTGTGAGGTTTGCGGTCAAATGCCGGATGATTCATCGCTAGCGGCCCGTATATCTCTGAAACCAAATCCCAAGCTCAGTGCCGACAGCTACCGCTCCCGTCCGTTGGATGATCTGAAAGAAGTTCTCAGCAAAGAGTATCTGGATTACCGGACAGGCTTTTTAAATGGAAAACTACGTGACCTGGTGTCGCCGTTTGCCGATGTGAGCGTAAATCTTCCTTTGTTCACCGCAGACGAATCCACCTCTGGTCGAACTCATTCCTATTTGCATAGCGAGATGACAGCCATCCTGGAGGGCTTAGAACGGTACTGCGGTCTGGCACCTCGCGGCAAACGGACGGTCGTCCACGACAGCTATCAAAATCTTGCGGATCATGCGCTCAATCCCGTGAAGGTAGGACTGCACGCGAAGGAACAGTATGAGAAGAGCGGTTTTCCATTCAAACAATTTGATCCCGATCAGCGTATCCCTTGGGTATGGGGCTATTCATTCCTGCAAGAGCGTCCGATATTGGTTCCGGAGCTGCTTGCCTATTACAGCATGGGCGGTAGAGATGGGTTTGTCTTTGAAACCTCCAACGGATGCGCACTAGGGGGGAGTATGGAAGAGGCCATCATGTATGGCATCCTGGAAGTGGTGGAACGTGATTCGTTCCTGATGACCTGGTACGCAGAACTAAGTCTCCCGCGCCTTGACCCTTATTCGGCTAACGACAAGGAATTGTGCTTGATGCTTGAACGTTTGCAGGCGGTGGCGGGATATGAGGTCCATATGTATAACGCGACGATGGAGAACGGGATTCCCAGCGTGTGGACACTGGCAAAAAACAGAAAGCAAAAGGGAGTAAACCTGATTTGTGCAGGCGGAGCTCATCCGGACCCTGTTCGGGCGGTGAAAAGCTCGATACATGAGCTGGCTGCCATGCTGCTGTCACTCGACGAGAAATTTGAGGCAAACAGGGAGGATTACGTGCGGATGCTCCACGATCCTTATCAGGTGCAAAAAATGGAGCATCATTCCATGCTGTACGCGTTGCCGGAAGCAGAAGAGCGCCTGCAGTTTTTGCTGGATGATTCTCGTCCATTGCGCACATTTGAAGAGGAATTCGAGCAGAAGCCGAGGCATGCTGACTTGACTGATGACCTGAAAGACATGCTTCAGACATTCCAGCGTTTGAACCTGGATGTGATCGTGGTGGACCAGACGACCCCTGAGATCTCGCGAAACGGATTGTATTGTGTGAAAGTGTTGATTCCCGGGATGCTGCCGATGACGTTCGGACATCATCTGACCCGCTTGTCAGGGCTGGATCGCGTATTGCATGTGCCAGTGGAGCTAGGGTACGCCAAGCAGCCGTTGACATTTGAACAGCTCAATCCGCATCCGCATCCGTTTCCATAAGGCATGACGAGGGGGAAGAAGGATGAGTCTGGAGGCATTTTTGCACCAGTTGCATTTCGATACTGACGAGGCCAGACCGCTTGACTTTGAGGTGGATTGGGAAGATGCGCCACTTCCCTTTAAACTCTACCGTGGCATGCCTGTCATACCGCTATCTGCAGAGATACCCCTCACACTGGAAGGAAGGGCAAGGCCTGCGAAGGCAGATCTGCGTGAACTGGGGCACTTTCTCTGGTATGTATACGGGCTTACTCAATTTAGCCAGACGGCCTTTGACGGGGATTCCGGGGAGCAAGTTTTCGGAACAATGCAGTCTTATCGGCGGTTTGTTCCTTCCGGGGGTGCGATGTATCCCAACGAATTATATGTCTATCTAAAAGTAGAGGATGTTCACAGCGGTATATACCATTACGACGTAGCACATCACCGATTGGTATTGTTGCGCCAAGGCAATTTCGATTCTTATTTGAATCGCGCGCTTGGCAATCGCTGTGACGTGTCGGCTTGTTTTGGCACCGTTTTTGTGACAGCCATGTTCTGGAAAAATTTTTATAAATACTATAACTTTGCTTATCGCCTGCAAGGGCTGGATGCTGGTGCTTTGCTGGGACAATTGCTGGAGGTATCGAAACGGTTTGGCTATGAAACGGGGGTATACTTCCAGTTTCTTGATCGGGCGATAAACCGTCTGCTTGGTGTGTCTGAACGAGAGGAAAGTGTCTACGCGGTTATTCCACTGTCGCTGGAGTCGGGGATAACGTGGTTTTCGAAAAGGACTGAAGAAGATCGGAATGTCTCAGCCGCAGAATTGTGCCAGGAGCTGACAGCCGTACGACATGATCACTTCGTGCGATCTCAAAAGGTCCTGGAGTACCCGATGCTGATCCAAATGAATGAAGCGTCCCGGTTGGATTCTCTGCGGTCTTTTCGGCAGATTAGGAGAGAGGAGAAGGCTGCCTGCGAGCGACCTATGCTGGAACTGCCGCGCGTAAAACGGATGACCTATGACCTGGCGGATGCTTGTAAAAAGAGGTATTCGCCGGAGCGGGATTTCGTTTTAGGCAAGATAAGCCTGGAGCAGCTGGCTACGTTGCTGCATGAGGTGACAGCCTCATTCTCTTACCGGAACGATTTGGATGAGGACTGCGAGAATCCTGAGTCCCGAGTCGTCCTGTACGGCTGT
>DASQMM010000207.1:0-1983 GCA_035645495.1 Brevibacillus sp.
AGTCAATCTCGCCTCGCCCGACACCCAACCGTTTCGCGATTTCATCTGGAGACAGCCCTTCTCTTTGCAATTCAAACACTCTGCGGTAACGTTCCCGCAAAGCGAGCATATCGATTTCGGAAGGTTCTTTTGCCGCTCTCCCTTCCTCGCTTACAGTGATGGGCGCATCTTTGGCTTGAGCCGCAAGATGATGCTGATTCTCCAGCTCCTCGACTCGCCTGCGGAGCAATGCCAGCTCCTGCAGCAGTTCATCCTTGGACCGCTGGATCCTTTCAGAGGCCGCTGCCTGCTCCTGCCTGATCTGTTTGGCAAATCGCTGGATCCCTTGCTCCAGCTCCGCCTTCTCTGCGCTACGTTGTGACCGAATCTCCGGCTGATTGCTCGTTCCTTTTTGTCTGACGAACAAAGCGAGCAGCATAATTGCGATTCCTGCTCCTATCAAGATGATATACACTACATCCATTTTAGCCACCCTTGCTTTGGCATAACTGTTATCAAGAATAATGATTGCGCCTCGCCTACAGCGAAATATCGATAAAACGGCCTCTCATTGGATCTCGCATGTCAACGGCGTCTCTCGCCTTTTCTACCGGCGTCTCCTCTGATCCTTCCTTCGACATGACGATGACCGCAGGCTCGTCTTTTTTCTTCTGTTGTTGCTCCCGTTCGCGTATCTGATTTTTCTCGGTCTGATTGACAATATGCGGCCGCTGCCGGTTCTGCTCGTCCAACTGCTTGCGCTCTTCATGCAACAAAAGCTGTTCCGTAGTGGGCCGTTGTTGCTGTTGGTCTTGAATCCGGCCTACTTCTGTCATGCGAGGTATCGCCACCTGCAACTCAACCGCCTTCAGACTCATTTGGCTACAGTCCTTTCTCCCTTTACGTTCCAGCCTTGTTTGCTACATCAGAGTCGCGCCAGTGATTTCTCCATCCAAAACGATAAAACGCGTTCGTCCGTATTCGTGCTTGATAAAGTGAACCAGCTTCCCAAATGTCATTTTAATTCCCGGATACATGTTTGAATAGACCTCAATGGCAGCTGGTCCTCCTCCAACCAGTTCCGCTTCCACTTCTTTGCGACGTACTTCTAGGTTTTTTACTTCCTTTTCCAGCACAAGTCGGGTATTCTTCAGCTTGACTTGCATCATGCGCTTGTCCGCCGGCAACTCGCCGTTCACTTGCAGCATCTGGTTGAGAACGGATAACCCCTGGTCTGTTTTGCGTAAATTTTCATACACGTTCTGCAGCTCTTTTTGGATCGAGGATAGCTCTTGGCGAAGCTCCGGCTTCACACCTACCTCCAGAACGGTCGGCGTAGCATTTGTATTTCCATAGACCCGAGCGACGATTTTCTCGCCAGCCTGAAGTATTCCTCCAATGATAATTCCCTTCGGACCATTGCAGATTATATGTTTGCCTGCACGGACTGTGGAAAACATAATACTTTGGGAGACGATTACCTGGTTTCCCGCGGTCACATTGGCGTTTTGGATAAAGGAGGTTTGCACATTGTGTCCGGCTTTGATCGAACCCTTATCCTGCGCGACAATCCCGCTTTTGATCTCGATGGAGCCTTGAGCTTCCAATTCGGCTCCCTCTACACTCCCGAGCACACGGATATCTCCGGATGCTTTTACCCGAAATCCATTGAGGACGTTCCCGCGAATGACCACCGTTCCCACGAAATCAATATTTCCGATTCCGAAATCCACATCCCCGTTCACTTCAAATATAGGGAACACATTCAGCTTGTCCTTATCCGTGAATGAGACCTGGCCGTCGATCGCCGCATATATCATGGTTCGCTCCTGATTTTGCACGACGTTCTTTCCAGGTTTTAATACGGGTTCCTTTCCGGCTTTGGGCGCGATGGGCTCTCCGGTAACAGCCGTACCCGGCTTGCCAGATGTGGCCGGTTTTTTCCGTGCCAAAAGCTGGCCTTTCGCAACATTCGGGATATTCGTCAGGTTGTAGAAATCGACG
>DASQMM010000208.1:0-2742 GCA_035645495.1 Brevibacillus sp.
TTTTTCCTCCAGCTAAAATAACGAAGAAAGGGAATCAGCAAGACCGTTATGCAAGATACACGGTCCTTACAAAAATGGAGGAAAGAATGAACCAGGACACAGTCGTTCAATTACGAAATGTTACGAAAAAAATCGGTCTGAAAACCATTATTCATACGATCAACCTGGATATTCCGAGGGGAAAAGTATTCGGCTTGCTGGGACCAAACGGCGCCGGAAAAACAACTCTGATCCGCATGATGGTGGGCTTATCCTCCATCACCGACGGTCAGATCACCATACACGGGGCCAACGTGAAGCACGAGTTTGAAAAAGCGATTCAACACGTCGGCGCAATCGTCGAGAACCCGGAAATGTACAATTATATGTCGGGTTGGAAAAATCTCACTCACGCTGCCAACATGGTCCCTGGCGTGAATCGCAAGAGAATCAAAGAAGTAGTCGCACTGGTAAGATTGGAGAAACACATCCATCAAAAAGTAAGAACCTACTCGTTAGGGATGAAGCAACGGCTTGGAATCGCCCAGGCATTGCTCCATCGTCCCTCTGTCCTGATTCTGGATGAACCGACGAACGGGTTGGACCCTGCCGGGATTCGGGAGCTTCGCGATCATTTGCGAAGATTGGCGGATGTGGAAGGTACGGCTGTCATTGTCTCCAGCCACCTGCTTTCGGAGATGGAGCTGATGTGCGACGAGATTGCCATTGTGCAAGAGGGGAAACTGGTCGATGTGAAGTCCTTGGAGGATATGATGCATACGGATACAGCGAACGTGACGATCGTGCTGGATGTTGACCAGCCACAGGAAGCCTATGCGCTATTGACGCAAACTCCATTGGGCATCTCATGTACCATGCACGATCAAACACTGACAGTAAAGCTCTCCAAAGAACAGATACCGTCTGTAGTCTTTGCACTCGCACATGCACAGATCAACATCTATGAAGTGAAGATGTTGACGAAGTCTCTGGAGGATACATTCTTGGAAATGACGGGGGTTCATTAAGTGTACAAACTGCTGCTCAATGAAAACATGAAACTGTATTCCAAATTCGGGACCTGGCTTATGATGGCACTCCTTCTGCTGATCGTTGCTCTCGTCGGAGTGGTCAACCAATATGAAGCCCCTCCACCAGATGTGTCCCAATGGAGGACACATGTCGAGCGAGACATCGAGCAGATGAAAGCCGGCATCCTGAACGAGCCCAATCCCCAGATCGTCAAGCAATTAGATAGCATAAAAGTAAAGGAATACGCCTTATCTCACGGCATCGTCCCGCTCGAGTACACGCCCTGGAGCTTTACAAAGGAAGGGAGCTCCATGATTCCTCTGGTCAGTCTGTTCATCATTTTCGTCGCGGGAGGCATCGTTGCGAATGAATTTGCCTCGGGAACGATCAAATCCCTTCTTGTGAAGCCTCACAGCCGCGCCAAAATCCTGTTGGCCAAATACCTGTGTGTCCTGCAGTTTGCGCTGCTTCTGCTCGTGATGCTGTTTGCTGCAACCTTTGCCTGCAAAGGACTTTTCCATGATTTTTCCTATTGGGATACTTCCTATTTGTTCGCAGACGCGCAAGGCAACGTCCAGGAAGGAAATATGATTCTTCATCTGTTTTCTACGTATCTCCTGAATTCAGTCGAGTTGTTGTTTGTAGCAACGATCTCGTTTATGATTTCCAGCGTCTTCCGAAGTCCCTCGCTGGCGATTGGCATTTCCATGCTGCTTCTCCTATTGGGCGGACTGACAACCAGTTTATTGGCGGTAAAATACGACTGGATCAAGTATACCCTGTTCGCCAACACATCCTTGTCGATGTACATGGAGGGCTCTCCCCTGATCGAAGGAATGACGCTTCCGTTTTCGCTAATCGTTCTTGGTATCTATTTTAGCGTGTTCATCCTTATTACCTGGACCGTATTTACCAAGCGCGATGTGGTCAGCTAATGAAAATGAAAAAAGCCTCCCCCCTGCAAAAGGGGGAGGCTTGATGCCCATTAGACGAAAGCATTTCCGGCAGCCTTGGGATTGGCTCCATACTCGTTGTCTTCTTTACTGTCTTGACACATAAATACAATCAGAACAATCGTACCGATCAGCGGAATCAACCCGATGAGAATCCACCAGCCGCTTCTTCCTGTATCGTGCAGTCGACGAACTGTTACACCTAAGCTAGGCAACAAAACAGCTAATGAATAAATTCCGGTTAATACCTGTTGCATGCCAATCATATTCTCCACGAGGGAAAGCACGATGGACACGATGAAGTTGAACAAGATGAACATCCAGTATTCTTTACGTCTGGCTCTACCTGTAAATGCCACGTAATCCTTCAGAACCTTCAAATACCATTGCATGAAAAACACCTCCATTCTCGCGGGAAATCCAACACTCAAATATCATATCACCAAGCTTCAGGAAAAAAAACCGTGAACAGTTAGGTTTTCCCTATTTGGTCCCTTGGAATCATTTTCCATTTAGGTCCTTAGTAATGGTTTTGGGGATGACCTAAGACAGGCTATTCCTGAACCCGATACTGGCAACACCTCCCCCCATCCCCTTTTTGCGGCCATAACTATACTCGTCCTTCACAACAAGTTGTATGAGACTGCCCGCCATTTCTGAAGTAAAATCGCGGGCCGATTTATACATGATGGTGAATGACACCTGATGATCCCTCTATTATGCTAAATTTAATGTAGAAATATTCTAAATTTTATAAATGCTAGGAGGGTGTTTATGC
>DASQMM010000209.1:0-3817 GCA_035645495.1 Brevibacillus sp.
AAGTTGGCTTTGGATGCGATGGAAGCTTTGAATGATGAGGTTCAAAAAGGAACGTTATCGATACAAGAAGCACAAGAAAAAATGAAAGAAAAACTGATTGGGCCTCTCCGGTCGGACGGTACTCGTGCGATCAAGAATGAAGTGGACATGGGCGAATACGGCTATTTTTTCGTTCTGGACAAGGATGGAATGGCCATAGCTCACCCCACACTGGAAGGAAAAAATCTCTTCGATTCCCAGGCACCGGACGGCATGTATACGACGCGGGAAACGATACAAGCGGCAGAGAACGGGGGCGGCTTTGTCACTTTTGACTTTCCATTGCCTGGGAAGGATCAAATCGCACCAAAGATCGTCTATGCTGAAAAAGACCCAGACTGGGGATGGATTGTGGTCTCCGGAACTTATCTCATGGATTTTAACCGCGGGGCGAATCATCTCCTGGTAACATTGGCGATCGTCTTGGGAACAGCCATCATACTGGGCTTGCTCCTCATCATCTGGTTCTCGGGCCATCTAGCGAAACCCATTCGACAGGTTACCGAACACGTGGCCAAAATTGCGGAGGGTGATCTGTCCGCAGAAAAGCTCCATACCAAAAACAAGGATGAGATCGGTCAATTGACTGATTACGTCAATCAGATGAGTGTCAATTTGAAACAGATGATTGAACAGGTCTCCAGTGCTTCCATGCAAGTGGCCGCCACCTCGGAACAGCTCTCCGCCAGCAGCGAACAGACCAGCCGTTCCGTCGAACAAGTGGCAGGCTCTATCCAGGAATTGGCGTATGGGGCAGACACACAAATGAATCAAGCAGAAGCGTCGAGTGAAGCGATCGCGAGAATCTCCGACGACTTGAAGCAAATCACCCGTTCGATGGAAAAAGCCGATCAGTCCTCCAAAGCGACTGTGGAAACTGCCGAAAGCGGAACCGATGTCATCGCGAAAACAATCAGTCATATGCATACCATCCAAAACGAAACAGCTTCAACTGCCGAATTGATCAATCAGCTTGGCAAAAAATCAACGCAAATCACCACGATTTTATCGATGATAACCGAATTAGCGGAACAAACCCAATTGCTCGCGCTGAATGCTGCAATCGAAGCTGCTCGAGCTGGCGAGCACGGCAGGGGGTTCGCCGTCGTCGCGGACGAGGTGAAAAAGCTGGCAGAGCAGTCGGGGAACTCGGCGAACCAGGTCGGAATGTTGATTCAGGGGATCCAAAAAGACATCGATCAATCCGTCCATGCTATCAATAAAGGACATGTATCCGTAAACGAGGGCCTCCAATTGGTCAACGGAGCCGGAGAAGCCTTTCAACGTATCACAACCGGGGTTAAGGACGTGCTGGTTCAAATCGGAGAGGTTTCAACGGCTCTTCAAGCCAATGTGAACGAATTTGGTTCTGTGGCGGAAATGATTGCGGAAACGACGAAAATTGCCACCGAATCGGCAAGCCATACCCAAAATATCGCTGCGGCTGCCGAAGAACAGACGGCTTCCATGCAAGAGATCGCCGCTGCTTCCGATACACTCGCCAAAATGGCAGAGGAATTGCAAGAATCCATGAAGGCATTCAAGCTTTGATCGAAGGAGTCCGCTGCATCGCTAGGATGAGGCGGACTCTGTTTTTTGCCTACTTCCGATACCACTTGGGCACGATCCGTTCAAAGTGGTCGTGATCATCCAGCACCTTGCGTATCTTCCCCATCATGGAGTCCAGCTCCTCTGGCCTCACTCTCAGAATCCAGACCACGGATGAGAGCAACGTCATAGCCAGATAGAGCGAATACAATCGCCAAAACTCATCCCCCGGATCGTTGAAATCATGGTATCCCTGGATTTGCCCAATACAGAATGGTACACTTGCCTCCGAACTGAACATGCCTGCCTTTAAAAATTCATGTATCGGATCGCCCCAGTCATACCTGTTGAAATCAATCACACCTGAGAATGCGCCATCCTTCACAATCAGATTTCCGACATGGTAATCGTCGTGTTGGAAAAGGTTTGGCCTATTCTTCATCAGGTGCAAATTCCCGTCGATAAAGGATAACAGCCTGCTCTCCTCCTCGATCGCAATCCCGCAATTGGCATATTCGGCCCGGTAGCGAGCATGTTTGGCAGTCATTCTTTCATGCCAGACGCCAACGACATCATCTATGCAAGGAATCTGATGAATCTTTCTTAGCTCCAAGCCAGCTTGTACGCCGATGTCATACTGCTCCTTTTCAGAAAGGAATGGCAGCGCTTCAGAAGCTTCCTCCCCCTCGATGTAGGAAACAACCATGTATCCGAGCCCCTGACTTGGCAGGACCCCGCTCTCTATCGGTTTGGTGCATCTTACGCCGATTTCCTCCATCCGCTGGAGCATCCGGAATTCTCTCGTTTTGTCTTTTTCCTGCTGTATGCTGTAGGTTCGCAGTACGTATTGGGGATTTCCCGCATGATCGTATACCATGTATTTGTGATCGCTTGAGTACCCCTTGTGTATTCGTTCCAGCCTGTAACGGTTGCGCAGCATGGGAATCCCATCGAGGAGCATCCCTGCTTCGATCGTTGCATCACTCACATTGACCCCCACTTCCTGCCTATTTTGATTTCTTGCCCACCGCAAACTTGTTCAGCATTGCCTCTGCGGTGAGTATAGCATCAGTCAGAACCTTTCCGCGACAATTCCGTTCCCTTCGAAAATACAGGCTGCGTAGAAAGTTCTTGCTGTTCACCCGAGCGATTACTTGGCTGCGGCTCTTCGGCCAACTGCGGCAATTTGCCAAGCCGCTGATCCAGTCCAGTATCTCCTGCAGCGGCAAAGGAGCTTGCTCTATCATCGTATCCACGATGGTGGCAATCCGCTCGTCCTCTTCCTCACTAAAAATATGTTTCCCATTATGCAGCATCTCCTGAATAGCGGCAAGAACCTCACGCTGCACCTCTGCATCGCTTTCCGGGCACTGAATCAGCTCGTCCAATGCATCCGCACCGTGGGCAGCGCTGTGAGCCCAGCCTTCTTCCGGAAGAAAGCCGCGAAGATCCTTTTCCTCTGTGTAATAACGGAGCAGGGAATGCTTCAGGTGCAGGAAATCCGCATGATTCATGAAAGACTGCCTTCTGTGGCGATCCATGATCAACGCGATGGGCAGAACCGAGAACGCCCTCGTCAATACAGTCTGGTCCCCCTCGCTGCCAATCTGATAGAAAAGATGCTGGTCATCGGTCAGGACAGCCAAAAGACTGCGCAATTCTGCATCGGAAAATCTGTTCTCTATCTTTATCCATTGATAAAATGTCGGATAAATCAGGTCATCCCGCAATTCCGGCTGTGGATCGCCGATATATTCCAGCATCATCTTGACTACATCCTGCAGCTGCTCACCTTCACGAAGCTGGTAATCCTCTTTCTGGATTCTTTGCAGGTCTAATATAAACTTGGTTCTTGTATCGCTCACTTTCCCATCCCCTTTTCCACGATTCTGAACTCCTTTTCATGTTCCCGAACGGTACCCCCACTATAAAACACAATGACTGACATCAGTATGTCAGTCATTGTAGGAAAGCAGCAGCTCTTGTACATATTTTTTTAGTTCTTCCCGCAAATACAGTGGCTTCACAACCTCGCAGTCTTTTCCAAAGCTTAGAATAAATGTAAGCAATCCGTCCTCATAGGGAAAATCATCCTCGACGATATACTGGTTGTCTTCGGTCTTTCTAATCTTTTCCCTGTGGAAGTGCTCGGTGAGCTGCCCGCCTATGCGATTGGCAAATTGTAATGTCACGCGAATGCTGTTTCTGCGATAGCTCTCTTCGAATACCT
>DASQMM010000210.1:0-2958 GCA_035645495.1 Brevibacillus sp.
TGCTGCGGACGAATCAGCAGGAAATAGAAAATCGCGAACATGATGATAATCGGTAAAAAATTGGTCAAGCTGTCCATAAACAAATAGCCCCCTCAATTAAAAAGATCTATCTCCACCCAATCCATATTGAGCGAAAAACTGGTCGCGGAAATCTTGCAGACGGTCTTCGGCAATCGCTTGACGCACCTTCTCCATCAGCTTCACCAGGAAGTAGAGGTTATGATAGGTGGTTAGACGAATCCCGAAGGTTTCCTCCGACTTGACCAGGTGTCGGATATAAGCGCGTGTATAATTCTTACAGGTGTAGCAATCGCAATTCGGATCAAGCGGCGTGAAGTCGCGCGCAAATTTTGCGTTGCGAATCACCAGTCTGCCCTGGCTTGTCATGCATGTCCCGTTGCGAGCGATCCGTGTAGGGAGTACACAGTCGAACATATCGATGCCGCGAATGGCCCCCTCAATCAAGGCATCCGGAGAACCTACTCCCATCAGATAGCGAGGTTTTCCAGACGGCAAAAGCGGAACGGTGTTCTCCAACACTTCGTACATTAAGGAAAACGGTTCACCCACGCTCAAACCGCCAATCGCGTATCCCGGAAAATCAAGCGAGACGAGATCTCGGGCACTGATCGCACGCAGGTCGTTGTACATCCCGCCCTGCACGATGCCGAACAAGGCTTGAGTATCCGGCCGTTCATGAGCTTTCAGACAGCGCTCTGCCCACCGTGTCGTCCGTTCCATCGATTGTTTGACGTAATCGTATTCCGCCGGATAAGGCGCGCACTCGTCAAACGCCATAAAAATATCGGCACCCAGTGCATTTTGAATTTGCGTCGCTTCTTCCGGTCCGATGAACAGCTTCTCTCCGTTCAAATGCGAGCGGAAAGAGACGCCTTCCTCCGTAATTTTGCGTAAATTGCTGAGGCTGAACACCTGAAAACCGCCGGAATCAGTCAAAATCGCCCGATCCCAATTCATGAAGCTATGCAGTCCCCCGGCTTCACGCACAATTTCGTGACCTGGACGCAAAAACAAATGGTAGGTATTGCTCAGAATAATGCCCGCACCCATCTCTTTGAGCTCTTCCGGGCTCATCGTCTTCACCGTAGCCTGTGTGCCGACTGGCATGAACACAGGGGTGTCGATCGTTCCGTGCGGCGTATGCAGCTTGCCAAGGCGTGCACCGGTTTGTTTGCAAGTTTTGATCAATTCGTAGCGTACAGCCAAATGTTTGCACTCCTCAAGCTTGTATGTAGGTCTTTCCTATTATAAAAAAATCTCGCATTGAAGTAAACCCAAACAGATAAGCGAATGCTCATATGATGCTAACGCAAGGGCTAAATGATCAGCATTGCATCCCCGAAGCTGAAGAAACGGTACTCTTGCTCAACCGCACTCTTATAGGCATTCAGGATATTCTCTTTTCCCGCCAGCGCGCTGACGAGCATAACCAGCGTGGACTTGGGCAAGTGAAAGTTGGTCAGCATACCGTCAATGATGGAAAATGGATAGCCCGGATAGATGAAAATATCGGTCCAGCCGCTGGTTGCCGCTAATCTGCCTCCATGGGCCGAACCCACAGTCTCGAGGGTTCGGCAGGAGGTGGTTCCGACTGCAATCACCCGTCTGCCTTCTTCTTTGGCGGCATTGACCACATCAGCGGTTTCCTGTGAAATCTCGTAGTATTCGGCATGCATCACATGTTCCTCTACCCGATCTGCCGAGACCGGGCGAAAGGTTCCCAAGCCGACATGCAGCGTGATCGTCGTAATATGGACCCCTTTGGCCGCGATCTGTTCGAGATATTCTTTGGTGAAATGTAGTCCTGCGGTAGGGGCTGCAGCAGAGCCCCGTTCGCGAGCGTAAACCGTCTGGTACCGTTCCTGATCCTCAAGCTGTTCATGGATGTAGGGCGGCAGCGGCATAGTACCCAATCGCTCCAGGATTTCATAGAAAATCCCTTCGTAGGAAAAGCGGACAATGCGTCCTCCCATGTCTGTGCTCTCTTCACAGTCGCAGCGCAGCAATCCGTCGCCAAACACAACGACCGTCCCCGGCTTCACCCGCTTACCCGGCTTTACGAGGGTCTCCCAGCGGTCATCCCCCAGTGATTTGAGCAAAAGCACCTCAATCTTTGCGCCAGTCCCCTCTTTTTCCCCAATCAGCCGAGCGGGTAGGACACGGCTGTCGTTTAGAACCAGGACATCTCCCGGCACCAGATGGTCGATCAAATTCGTAAAGCGTTGATGCAAAATGTTGCCCGTCTCCTTATTCAGAACCAGCAGCCTTGATGCTGTGCGATCTTCTAATGGGTGTTGGGCTATCAAATGTTCGGGAAGCTCAAAGTCAAACTGTTGCACATCCACAGGCTGTTACTCCTTTTGTCATGTTCATTTGCTGCGTTCAATTTCTACATCTTGGTAATAGTGTTGCAGAATCTCTTCATAGTCATACCCACTTTCTGCCATTGCCTTGGCCCCGTACTGCGAAACCCCGAGACCATGACCGAAGCCTGTCCCTCGGAACAGGAAGAGAGGAGTTTTGCTGACTGTTCTCCAAACGCCATCTCCACTGTACACCAGGTACTGATCGTTGTAGCCGTTGGCTGCCTGGGAATAGTAGTCATTGGCTCCAACCGCCTGAATCTGTCCTCCGCCTGCCGCATAATTGCGCAGCTTGCCATTGCCCGCGAGAATGGTAATGCTGCCCATCTCTTCTACCTCAAACTTAGTGCTGCGCAGGGAGCTTCCTCCTTGCTGGAAGATGGATCGATGCGCATCCGGCGAAGAGACAGCCACGGTTTGACCATTGGCTTCCATCTCCAGAACCCGTCCTGATGGCCCACGCTCTGTCACTCGCAAGGATTGAATCGGACCGGAAATTCGCGGAGCCTTATTTCTGTCCTGACTGGTGTTGATCATGCCCGCCAGCTCTTCTGCCGTATAAGGTCCGCGAGTC
>DASQMM010000211.1:0-4916 GCA_035645495.1 Brevibacillus sp.
ATTCGCCGCTCAGAATACTTTGACACGCCAGATGCATGGCGACCAATGAGGAGGAACACGCCGTATCGATGGCAACACTCGGGCCTTTCAGGTTGAGCAGGTACGATATTCTTGCCGCCGAAACGGAACTGGCATTCCCCCAGAATGTTTGCGCTTCTTTTCTCACGTTTTCCTGGTCCATTTTTTGTACGTAATCACCAGTGCTGACGCCTACAAACACGGCACAATTCGTCCCGGATACCCCTTCATGTGCATATCCCGCGTCTTCCAATGCATTCCAGCATTCCTCAAGCAGCAACCTTTGCTGTGGATCACTCAATTCTGCCTCCCTGCCGGAAATATTAAAAAAGGCGGCATCAAACTGATCGATGTCCGCTAGAAAGCCGCCCCATTTGCAATTGGTTTTGTTCAGTTTCTTTATTTCGGGATCGTAATAAACGGATGGGTCCCAACGCTCCTTCGGCACCTCCCGGATGGAGCATTTGCCGCTCTCCAGGTTTCTCCAAAACTCGCTGACATTGGCCGCATCAGGGAACCGGCCTGCCATGCCGATGATGGCGATATCCTGTCGCGCCAAAGACAAAGTTGTTCGTACAGGTTCCTCCACATCTTCAGGGAGAAGGGCAGGCGGCGCTTCTGAAGGTATCCTGACGACGATCTTCCCGATGTTGTCCCGATTTTCCAGGAATCGATAGGCGTCCTGAATCTCAGAAAAAGGCAGTACTTTTCCGACAGTGGGTTTAATCCTGCCCGACTCCAATACATCCGCCATGAAATCCAGATACTGGGTAACCTGACCGGTCTGGCTCAACATAAGTTTTCGCAGGTCGATACTGTAAAAAATTTGATTGTCTACAAGATTGGAAAGATTCATCCGGGTAGCGGACTTCAGTCCCGTCATAGCGATTTCCATGTACCGGCCATTGGGGGCCAGAATGTCCAGCCCCTTTTGAATCGCCTCTCCAGACAGGGTATTGATCACCACATCCACCCCGTAGCCGCCGGTTAACGAAAGAATTTTTTCCGCGAACTCTTCTTCCCGGTAATTGATCAGATGTTCTACACCTAAGCCGCGCAGATAGTCCAGTTTTTCCTGTGAACCGCACGTGGCGAAGATCTCGGCTCCCAGCTCCTTTGCCATTTGTACGGCGATCAACCCTGTGCCACCAGCAGCGGTTTGAATGAGAATTTTTTCTCCCTGCTTCACTCTGGCTTTATCAAACACATGTTTCATCGTCAAAAAGACAATGGGAAAGGCAGTGGCTTCCTCATGCGTGATATTTGCCGGCTTCTTGACGACAAAAGCCTCCGTGATATTCAGCAGGTCTGTTTGCGCCCCCAGGCGCTCCCCCATCACTCCGATCACTTCATCTCCGGTGCGAACACGTCGTACCTCACGCCCTGTTTTCACAACGACGCCGGAGAATTCAAAACCCGGGGTGAATGGATAATCCGGCATCGTCGGATATAGACCCTTCACACAGAGTAAATCGCCGAAGTTGAGAGAAAAGGCTTTTACGAGTACCTGGACTTCCCTCTCTCCCGGATCTTGCGGCTGAATGGTTTTTAGCTCGAGGTCCTCGACATTGCCAGGTTTTGTCAGGACAACAGCCCGATAAGGTGATTTCGTCCCGTGCGGCTGCTCTCGCTGTATGGCCTCCATCCGGCGTTTGCCTTCCTCGGGCGAGATTTGTTTCCCCTGGATCATTCGAAGGATTTCCTTGATCTTTTCACTCATTCACTCCACCCCATCATCTGGTAGACTTCATCCACCGAATACTGGCCGTCTACCAGTCTGTCAAGCAATTCCATATTGCGGTCATCTGCATCCGGTGTCCTCGCTGCCCGTTTTTCTCCATAGCTTGCATGTATGTGCCGCGACAGTTCCTTGATCGTACCGTAGTCGAACAAAGCTGTTGTTTTTAACGTGATGCCAAACACGTCGTTTATTTTTTTAACCAAATCCAGACCGATAATCGAATCCACGCCGTATTCAAAAAACGGCTTCTCGCGCATGATTTGGTCTGCGCTTGCCTCGATACTGGCAGCAACGAGACCGGCAATCGTATCTTCTATCCACTGGGCTGTTTCGCATGCTTCGGGCGCCTGGGTCTCAACAGAAACCGCTGCTTCACCGGGTGATAACAGAGGTGTCAGAGCGTGTGGCGCTGGAGGGACGTCGTTTGAACGTAATTGATCCCGAATAAACGCGCTCAATTGTTTGATACTGCTGTAATCAAACAACACGGTCGTTTTCAGTGTGAGCGAGAATTCCTCGTTTATCGCCTTGACAAGTGTCAGCCCCGTAATCGAGTCAACTCCATACTCGGAAAATGGCTTGTCGGTCTGCAGATCCTGTCGTTTCACTTCCAATATCCGTTCCAGAAGGTCCATCACTTTTGACTCGATCTCTTCGATCAGCTCGGCTTCCCCAGTCGACGCCGACAGCCCATTGACCACAGGTGCTTTCGGCCGCTCCTTACCTTCATTTAGGCTTCCGCGAGAGGTACTCTGCGGGAGCGGGTATGCAGCAGTCTCGTTTTGGGCGACCATCACATGCTGATTCAAAGTTTTTCCTTGCGCTTCTATGTGGCCAAGGATCAAGGCCTTCCCGTAGCCTGCTTCCCGCAGCAATTGCTCCCACATCTCTGCGCTTGCCAATGGAGTCCCTGGCAGTCGAAACTGCTCGTCTTCGTATAGCCACCATCCTTCCAACAAGCCAAAGGTTAAGGAGGTAAACACATTTGCACCCGTCGCCTCATTGAGAATCAGCCAGCCGCCTGGTTTCAACAACGCTTTTATATTGCCCAGCGTATATTGGAGGTCGCGGGTTGCGTGCAAGACGTTGGTGGCAAGCACCACGTCGAAATGCGAAAGCTGTATATCTTGTCCGTCTAGATCCTGTTCGATGTTTAACCGCTTAAATTCGGCGTACGGATTGGCTTCGCCATATTGTTTCTTGCCATATAAGATAAAGCTCGATGATACGTCTGTGTACACGTATCTGATTCTATCGGAGAATTTGTGTATCGCAGGGAATACGGCCGCGCTGGTTCCGCCCGTTCCCGCCCCTACTTCGAGAATGTTGAATGTTTCACCTGATGGCAACCGCGTCAGGCAATCTTCCATTCTGCGAAGCAGGCTCCACACCACCAGTTGGTTGAAGTAGTCGGCAGTCACGTTTTTCTGATAGATCGATTCCACCAATTCCATGGAAGAGTCGGGGAACATAACATCGGTAGCTGCTGCTTCGCCTCGCAATATCTGTGGATAGCTGGCGAGACAGGTACTGAGCAGACGGATATGAGCTCCCATTTCCGGATAGGCCGAAAGAAGCTCTCGTTTATGTTCTTCCAACGCGAAAGGCTCCACCGGATACACCGGGCGTTCCCCTTTTTTGCATGTCAGGATGCGGTCATCCTCTTGTTGCAAATAGCCGCCTTGTTGCAGGAGGTCCAGCAATACATCAAAAAGACGGAAATAGTTCGGGATGATCGCCAGGCGTTCTCGTAAGGCAAGCCGTTCGTGCTGTTCACCCGGACGCTGGAAGACGCCCATGGCCTGAAAGGCGTGAAACAGCAGATCCATCGACCAGCTTTGCATCTGATCAAAAGCCTCAAGCGTCGCAGAAAATGTCCGATGATCCATCAAGGGCTGTTGATCCACCGGCAATAAGCGGCTAAGCGGCGTCGGCACTTCCTCTTCCGCTTCCTGCAACAGGCCGTGAGTATCAACGCCAATCGCTCTCAAGACGCGCATGTCCGCTTTGATCGCCATGATTTGTTCTGATGAGTGAGCCATGATGCGCTTTATCGCTTCCATCCCTTCTTCCGGTTCAATGGAATAGATCCCTTGAGCGGCCAATCTTTGCTTGTATACGTCGCTTGCTACTACTCCCACCTCCCCCCAGTAGCCCCAGTTGATAATCTTTACGGGATAGGTTTGGGTTTGATTGAGGAACTGAGCAAAAGCATCCTTGAAAGCGCAAGCAGCCGCATAATTGCTCTGACCGGCATTGCCCGTATAGGACTGAGCGGAAGAGAAAAAGAGCATGAAATCCAGTGATTCACCCTGCAATGCCTGATGCAGCACCACACTTCCAGTCACCTTGGGTTCCAATGCAGCTCGGAACGTGCTCTCGTCCATATTGTCAATCGAGCGGTCGCGCAGTACGATTGCCGAATGAATAACACCATCGATCCGGCCAAATTTGGCTTTTCCGCTTTGAATAGCCGAAGTGATACTTGCCAGGTCGGTTACATCTGCCTGCAAATACAGGACCTTGCCGCCAATTGCCTCAATCTCTGCAATTTTTGCCTGCTGCGTCTGCGTAAGCGGACTTCTTCCCACAAGAATTAATCTGGCATGCACCTGTCTGGCAAGGTATCGGCTCATTTCCAGGCCGATTCCTCCCGCTCCCCCGACAATCAAATAGACTCCTTCAGTCACAAACGGAATTTGTTCAACCGGTTCTAACTGAAGGGGTTTACATATTCGCACATATCGTTTTCCCGCCCGGATCGCCACTTCGTTGCCTCTCGGATCGGCCGGTTCACGCTGCAGGACAGCAGCTATTGCCATCCGCTCCGCATCCGTCAGTCGCTTTCTGTCGATGGACAAATCTACGTCTATGCAACTGATTTTCCATGAAGCGAATTCCTTGGCTGCCGATTTTGCCAGTCCATGAAGACTGGCTGCATACGGAATCGTGCGCTCATCAGGAAAAATTCGCAGCGTATTGTTCGTAACCACTTTTAAGGTAATCGGCTTTGCGGCGTATCCTCGGCGGCTCAGTGCCTGAATCAGGCGGAACAAGGAAATAACACCGCTTTCCTGGCTTTTTTCCAGCCGCTCCATATCGTTGCCGTCAAATGCTCTCACCCCAATGCCGCCCAAGAAATAAATCGTGCGAATAC
>DASQMM010000212.1:0-3412 GCA_035645495.1 Brevibacillus sp.
GAGATGGACGACGCCATTCAGGTGATTGGCAAGGAATCCTATCGCTCCATCGATGTCAAAACAAGTCCTTATCCGGGCTTTCCGACAGATTTGCAGCAGCCGATCACGACGCTGTTGACCTTGGCAAAGGGCTCCAGTATCGTGACGGATAATATCTACAGCTCGCGTTTTCGCCATGTAGACGAGCTGCGCCGGATGGGCGCCTCATTAAAAGTAGAGGGTCGTTCGGCCGTGATAGAAGGCGGCAGCCGGTTGAATGGAGCCAAAGTCGTCGCATCCGATCTTCGTGCAGGCGCTGCGCTGTTTATAGCAGGGCTGGCTACTTCGGGAACGACCGAGCTGGAAGGATTGGAACATATCGATCGCGGCTATGAAAATCTCGTAGGCAAATTGCAGGCATTGGGAGCAGAAGTTCAGCGGATTGGCATGCAGTGGACCGAAAATCATCAACGTTAGCCTATCACCAAGGAGGAGTCTTCCAGAATGGAACGGAGCTTAACACTTGAATTGGTACGTGTGACAGAGGCGGCGGCATTGGCTTCTGGCCGTTGGATGGGCCTTGGCAAAAAAGACGAGGCAGACGATGCGGCTACAACAGCCATGCGCAAGGAGTTTGAAAAAGTCCCCATGGACGGAGTTGTCGTGATCGGGGAAGGCGAAATGGACGAAGCGCCGATGCTGTACATCGGGGAACGCCTGGGACAAGGCGTAGCACCCGCTGTAGACGTCGCGGTAGATCCCTTGGAGGGAACCAATATTCTTGCCAAAGGAACGTGGGGCGCCATCTCTGTGATCGCCATTGCAGACCGTGGCAATCTCTTGCACGCGCCGGATATGTACATGGAAAAAATGGCAGTCGGTCCGAAGGCGGTCGGCAAAGTGGATATCAACGCGCCGATTCGCGACAACCTGAAGGCGGTCGCCCAGGCCCAGGGCAAAGATATCAGCGACCTCGTGGCTATTGTATTGGACCGTGATCGCCATCAGAAAATTATCCATGAAATCCGTGAAGCAGGTGCGCGTATTCGCTTGATCTCGGACGGGGATGTAGCGGCCGCGATCAACACAGCATTTCCTGATACGGGTGTGGATATTCTGTTCGGCTCTGGCGGTGCTCCTGAAGGTGTTCTCGCCGCTGTCGCACTCAAGTGCCTCGGAGGAGAGATTCAAGGGAAGCTTTTGCCGCAATCCGCAGAGGAGATTGAACGTTGCAAGCAAATGGGCCTCGTGAATCCGCATCAGGTTCTGTTTATGGATGATTTGGTCAAAGGCGATGACGCGATTTTTGCCGCGACCGGTGTAACCGATGGGGAATTGCTGAAGGGAGTTCGTTTCCAGGGAATGCGGGCGACGACCCATTCCGTTGTCATGCGGGCAAAAACAGGTACGATTCGTTTTATTGAGGGCAACCATCGTTTGGAGCGCAAGCCGACACTGGTATTGTAATGCCCGGTTCGGACGAGAATAAGTTGAAGAGTATATAAAGAGTGGTGGATGTATGTTACTTTCTGAATTAGAAGAGAAGAAATTGACGGATCTGTACAAACTGGCGAAGGAATATCACATTCCGTATTATTCGCAGCTGAAGAAAAAGGAATTGATATTTGCGATTCTTCGCGCCAGAGCGGAGAAAGACGGGCTGATGTTCATGCAGGGGGTATTGGAAATCCTGCCAGAGGGATATGGATTCCTGCGTCCCATCAACTATCTCCCGAGCTCCGAGGATATTTATATTTCTCAATCCCAGATCCGCCGCTTTGATCTGCGCATGGGGGATGTCGTCTCTGGCAAAGCAAGGCCACCGAAGGAAAATGAACGGTATTTTGGGCTATTGCAAGTCGAAGCTGTAAACGGAGAAGACCCTGAGACGGCAGCGGAACGACTTCATTTCCCCGCATTGACACCGCTCTACCCGCAAAATAAGCTTGTTCTGGAGACAGCGCCGGAACGCATTTCCACTCGCTTGATGGATCTTATTGCCCCTGTCGGACTTGGTCAGCGTGGATTGATCGTGGCTCCGCCAAAAGCGGGGAAAACCATGCTGCTCAAAGAGATTGCCAACAGCATTACGGAAAGCCGCCCCGATATTCATTTATTCGTCTTATTAATTGATGAACGCCCGGAAGAAGTAACCGATATGCAACGATCTGTAAAAGGTGAAGTGGTGGCGTCCACGTTTGATGAGTTGCCTGAAAATCATATCAAGGTGGCGGAATTGGTTCTGGAACGGGCAAAACGCCTGGTCGAGCATAAGAAGGATGTCGTCATCCTGCTGGATTCCATCACTCGATTGGCAAGAGCGTACAACCTCGTCATCCCGCCAAGCGGACGGACATTATCGGGCGGGATCGATCCTGCAGCCTTCCACCGTCCCAAACGCTTCTTTGGCTCGGCCCGCAACATCGAAGAGGGCGGCAGCCTGACTATTTTGGCTACGGCACTGGTAGAGACAGGCTCCCGGATGGATGACGTCATATATGAGGAATTTAAAGGAACCGGAAATATGGAACTGCACTTGGATCGGAAGCTGTCCGAGCGCCGCATTTTCCCAGCCATCGATATTCGTCGTTCTGGTACACGGCGTGAGGAGCTTCTGCTCTCTAAAGAAGAGCTGGAAAAACTGTGGATGATCCGCAAGAATATGAACGAGACGAATGAGTTTGTCGATTCGTTCATTCGGAAGTTGGCGGATACCAAAACCAATGAGGAGTTTGTCCAATCCTTGGAGGCCAAGCAGGCCCGCAGCAAAGCAGCAAGCACAACGACGGTGAGTTAATCTCACCGTCATTTTTTTATGCCAATAGGCATACTGTAGGAAGAGTAGCTGCGAAGGAGGAGTGGCAGTGGATTATACACAAACACCCCCTCCCTTGGTGAGCAGGGAGGAAGCCCAAAAAGCTGTAGTCGAGCAAGCTCTTTTTCAAGCCTTTAACCCTTTTGCAGGATTAGCGCCAACCACGGCTTCGCCAAGCAAGGTAATGGTGTATTCGGTCCAGAAAGGGGAGACACTGTCCGAGATCGCACATCGATACGGCCTTAGCTTACATAAATTGGTGGAAGCAAACAAAATTCAAAATCCGAACCTGGTCGGAATCGGCTTGAAGCTCGTCATCAGCAACGACGAAGTACGGCATATGGTCAAACGGGGAGAAACGCTCAATTATATTGCGCAGCGATATGGAGTAAGCAAGGAGCTTTTGGTCGAGCGAAATCCTTTGTTGAAGTGGTTGTCGGATAATCTGTATGTAGGACAGGTTGTGTATGTCCCGGTAATGGCGAACAAGCAGATGCAGGCAAATGAAGTCCAGCAAAAACGAAATACTGCCCAGGCAGCGAGCAGACAGGTGACGGCGAGAGTTCGTGGAGGATTGGAGTGGCCGGTGAAAGAAGCTATCGTGACCAGTGGCTTTGG
>DASQMM010000213.1:0-2259 GCA_035645495.1 Brevibacillus sp.
TGATGGTGCTGGCGATCAACAGCTTTCACCTGGCAATTACCTACGCCAAGGACGCGATCGGCAACATGTCCGACTTCATGCTGGCGATGATCCCGCTGGTGATAGCGCTGCTGGCTTCGGTGGGAAATCTGGCGACAGCGACGATGTTCCATCCGCTGATCATCTTCATGATCAACATCAGCGGCATGATGATTACGTATGTAGTGTTTCCTCTGCTGTTTCTTTCGGCCATGCTCTCCATTGTCAGCATGTTTTCCGAGCGCTACAAGGTCACCCAACTGGCGACTCTTCTGCGCAATATCGCGATGGGGGTGCTGGGATCGTTTTTAACCATTTTCCTGGCGATCATCTCGATTCAGGGAGCCACCTCGGCTGTGACAGACGGCGTCACGCTGCGGACGGCCAAGTATATCACCGGGAACTTCGTGCCGATTGTCGGCCGTATGTTCTCTGATGCAGCCGATACAGTCCTGAATGCATCGCTGCTGGTGAAAAATGCGATCGGCCTGGCTGGCGTCATCATTTTAGTGATCCTCTGCGCCTTTCCGGCTATGAAGATTCTCGTGCTGGCCCTGATCTACAATCTCTCGTCAGCAGTGCTGCAACCTCTCGGAAACAGTCCGATCATCAGTGCTTTGGGCACGATCGGCAAAAGCCTTCTGTTCGTTTTCGCCGCGCTGGCGACAGTTGGCCTGATGTTTTTTCTGGCGATTACCATCATCATCGCAGCGGGCAACATCTCTATGATGGTTCGGTAGGTGAGGAAGATGACCTGGTTAACCTTATGGCTGAAAAAAATCATCCTGCTCGTCCTGCTTGCCGCCTTTCTTGATTTGATTTTGCCCAACACGACTTTGCAGCGCTACGTAAAAATGGTGATGGGGCTGATCCTGCTGCTCACGATCATCTCTCCCTTGTTCGCTTTGTTCAACCTGTCACAGGATGACCTGGCACTGCGTCTGGACCGCTATCAGGAGGAGTTGAACAAGCCGGCAGACAGTGAATGGAAGCGGATCACCAGCAAATTGCTGAGCCACCAAAGCGAGCAAACCACCGCGTACGTACAAGCCCAGATCAGCGCAGCAGTGAAAACAAGAGTGAAAGAAGTATACGGAATGGATGTCCAGCATATAGAAATTCAGATGGACAAATCCAATCCCGACCAGCCCATCCTCAAGCGAATCGCGCTCATCGTCCAAGATAGCGACCACCAGGAAAATACTCCCAATCAGACGCCTGTACAGCCGATTCAGCCCATTCAACCCGTGGACATCCAGATCAGTACACCAGCGGTCAAAACAGACCGCGCACCGCCCGATCGGGAAGTGAGCGCGCGCCAGGACAATCCGGTTCATATGCGCATCGCTTCCGATATCGCCCTTCAGTGGGGACTTGCCACAGACCAGGTATCTGTGACGGACGAGTCTCCAACAAATGGAAAACAGTAGACGGACATGTCCAAAAAAGTGAGGTGAGAAGAATGCTGGAGAAGTTGAAAAAATGGTGGGAAGGCGACGGGGGCGGGGCGAAAAAGCTGAAGCCGATCCACTACTTCATCGTCGTTTTGGGCATCGGGTTGGCGATTATGATTCTGACCGATTTCATGCGAGTAGAAAAAGATCAGCCTCTCGGGTTTGGGTCACTTAGCAATGATTCGACCGGTCCGCCTGCTGGAGAGCTGGCAAGCCCGGTTATGGGCCAGGCTCCCGTACCGGATGTGATTGCAGAGTACGAGAACATTTACGAAACGCAATTGCGTGAAATTCTTTCGACCGTCGTCGGGGTGGGAGCCGTGGAGGTCATGGTCAATCTGGATTCAACTCCAGAGTTGATCGTGGAAAAAAACACCAACACTCGTTCCTCGACCAATCAGGAGACGGATAAGGATAAAGCGACCCGCAATCAAAACGATCAGTCCCGGGATGAGGAGGTGGTCATTGTCCAAGGCGGCAAGCAAGACCAGCCTGTCATTGTCAAAACGATGAAGCCTCGCGTTCGCGGCGTTCTGGTCGTCGCGAAGGGTGCCGACAACATCCAGGTGAAAGCGTGGATTACCGAAGCCGTGCAAAAGGTTTTGGACGTTCCCGTTTACAAGATATCCATTTTGCCAAAAAAAGGGTAGGAGGTAATGGTCTATGATTTTAAGAAAGCAAACAGTGTGGTTGTTGACAATGCTGGCTGTCATGGTGGTCCTGTCCGGTTATTATCTCGCCAAAGGTCCGCAGGAGCAGGTCCCGACCTCCGGACAGCAGCAGGCAG
>DASQMM010000214.1:0-6186 GCA_035645495.1 Brevibacillus sp.
GATGATCGCTTTCAGATCAGGATAGGATTTGAGCAGAGCTTCGGTCTCGGACACGCTCTTGTCGCGCAGATCGTCCCCGTACGCCACCTTGACCAGCTTCATGTCCTTGTATTTCGGGTCTTCCAGTTCTTTTTTCATCCATTCGATCCAGAGATTTTGGTTCGTCGCCTGCGAAGTGGCGCTCAGTACCGCAATCTCTCCTTTGCCGCCGATCATCTCCGCCGCAGCTTGAATCTGGACGCGGCCGATCCGCTCTGGGTCTGCCTGGTTGATGTGCACCATGCGGCTTTGCGCGTTGACCGCCGAATCGAGCGAGAGTACCTTGATCCCGGCGTCCATCGCTTTTTTCAGTGCAGGCTGCAACGCATCCGGGTCATTGGCGACCACGGCAATCGCATCTACCTTCTGGGATATCAACTCTTCAATCATCTGAATCTGCGCTTCTGCTGTCGGCTGGTCTGGCGCTTTCAGGATGGCTTCGCCGCCTGTCTCTTCGATCGCGATCTTGAAGCCTTCCATCTGCTTTTCGCCGTAAGGGTTTCCGGTATTCTTAAAGATGATGGCAAATCGCTTTTTCCCGCCCGTGTCGCCGGAGCCGCTCGGCTGGCTCGCCGTCTGGCTGCACGCTGCGAGCATGGAAGCCGCGAGCAGGACGGTCAAGAATGATGTCACTACCTTTTTCATGCCAATTCCCCCTATTTTGAATTCCTATACAAAACAGGTTTCACCCCGTGATGTATCCTGTCTCAGCCTGACCGCTTCCCCTTGCCCAGCCTTCCCTTCAGATTGGGAATCATGACGGCCGCGATCAAGAGAAGTCCGATGATGATCAGGAGCATTTGTGCAGGCACATTGACCAGCCCCAGTCCATAACGCAGATAACCAATGAGGAACACCGCCAATATGGCACCAATCATCCGGCCCTTCCCGCCTGCCGTGCTGATCCCCCCTAGCACCACC
Source organism: Brevibacillus sp. (assembly GCA_035645495.1). GTDB lineage: Bacteria > Bacillota > Bacilli > Brevibacillales > Brevibacillaceae > Brevibacillus. Next base: position 961 of record DASQMM010000214.1, read on the forward strand.
ATCGCAATCACGTCCAGTTCATAGCCCGTCGCGATATTAGGTCGGGTGCTGCCCATGCGCGAGGTCAGAAAAAGGGCAGTCACAGCAGCCATGAATCCTGCCAAGGTAAAGACGATGATCTTGATGCGGTCCACCTTGATCCCGGAAAATTGACTGGCTGTCAAATTGTTTCCCATCGCATAGACGCGTCTGCCAAACGTCGTCTTGTGCAGCAACAGGATAAAAGCTATGGCAAAGATGACAAAGACCAGAAAGATAAACGGTACTGGCCCCACATACCCCCAGCCCAAATAGCTAAACCATTCCGGAAACTTGCCCGCGGCCTGATCCTCCAGGATGATGTAGGCGATGCCCCGGTAGAGGATCATCGTCCCCAGCGTGACGATCACCGCTGACAGCTCCTTGAACTTGGTGATCAAAAGCCCGTTTATGTAGCCGCATAAGGCACCGACGCCCAAACAGATGAAGACCGCCAGCTCCATCGGCACGCCGCGGGTATACAAATCCGCCATCACCACGGAGGACAGGGCTACGATGGAAGCCACCGAGATGTCGATATCCCCCAGGATGATGATCAGCACCATCGGCAGGACGATGAATGCCTTGTCCAGAAAGGTCATCGTCGCATCCCGCAGGCTGTCGGCGTTCAGATAGTACGGCGACAGATATGCATTCAAGGCATGGACGAGCAGGAAGATCAAGACCAGCATCCACTCCCATTGCAGAAAAAAAGCTTTCCATGAAAATGCCCGGCTACCGAGCAACACACGCTTTTCCATGCTCAAATCCGCCTCCTCATCAGGTTGTTGCGATCGACGCCCCGCTTCACCAGTGCATTGATCACGACGGCAATCAAGATGATCGCACCTTGGATGCCCATCTGCCAGAACGGGGAGACATTGATCAGCGGCAGGGCATTGTTCAGCATGCCGAGCAGAATGGAGCCGAGAATGATGCCGGAGATTTTCCCGGAGCCTCCAGCGATGCTGACGCCCCCCAGCACACAGGCTGCGATGACGCTCAGCTCGTAGCCAACCGCTGTATCGCCTTGTGCACTAGCGAATTTTGCTACCCACAGAACGCCAGCCAGCCCGGAAAGCCCTCCCATGATCGTATAGACCAGCCACAGGATCTTGTCATTCTGGATGCCGCTGATTCGGGCCGATTCGGGATTGCTGCCGACGGCGTAGATTTGCCTGCCGGTACGCGTGTAGGTAATGAAATAGAAAAAGAGGATATAAATGAAGACCGCGATCAGGATGAGCGTATTGATGCCCAGGACGGAGCCTGTAGCAATCGCCTTGAACGAAGCAGGCATCTGGTGAGCGCTTACCCACTTGCCGCCGCTTGCCAAAAAGGTCGTACCGCGAAATACGTTCATCATCCCCAGCGTCGCAATGATCGGCAGAATGCCGGCCTTGGCCACCAGAAGCCCGATCATTGCCCCGCAGATGAGCCCCACCAGTATCCCCAGGAGAATCGCCAGCAGCGGATGAACATCGGGATAGGCGCTCACTGTCAATGCCGCGATCATTCCCGACAAGGCCAGAGTAGCCCCAATCGACAGATCGATTCCGCGCGTCACGATCACCAGCATCATGCCGACGACCAGGATGCTTAATATCGCTGTATTGGTCACCATGTCGCTGAGATTTTCGATGGTTAAAAAACTCGGATTGCGAAGCTGGACCCCGATGGCAAGAATCAAGATAAATAGCAGCAGCCCCAACTCGCGAAACCGGGCGAACCTAGCCCCGAACGATGTCTTCTCCAGCGTCTTGCCTGTCAACACAACCACCACCTTCTTCGTCGCCTGTCACCCGGAGACACGGGTATCTAGGAAATTATCTGGTTCGCCATCGCTGCCTCCAGGATTACCTCTTGCGTAACGTTGGCTGCTTCGATAGTAGCTGTCACCCTACCCTCGCGCATCACAATAATCCGGTCACTCATGCCGATCACTTCCGGCATCTCGGAGGACACCATGATGATGCCATAGCCCTGAGCGGCCAGCTCGCTAATCATGTCATAGATCGCCGATTTTGCCCCGACGTCGACGCCTTTGGTCGGTTCGTCGAGGATCAGAACGTCCAGGTGCGCGGTCAACAGCTTTGCCACCACCACTTTTTGCTGATTGCCGCCAGAAAGGGAACTGGCAAGATCAAAAATGCTCTGCGCCTTGACCTGCACCTTTTCCGCCAGAGTTTTTGCCAGTTCCGCCTCTTTTTTCTCATCCAGCCAGCCTCTTCGGGAAAGCTGGTCCAAAGCAGACAATGTGATGTTGCGTCCAATGCCCCAATCCAGCACCAATCCTTGCTTCTGCCGATCCTCCGGCAGGTAGCCGATGCCCGCCTCCATCGCTTGCCATGGATGACGTATGACGATCTCTTCGCCTCGCAGAAAAACCTGTCCCTGATCGGGAGTGGTGATACCAAACAACGCCTGGCACACTTCAGTCCTCCCGGCACCGACCAGACCGGTCAAGCCGAGGATTTCGCCGCGCCTCAGCGAAAAGGAGACATCTGCAAAATAGCCAGTCTTGCCCAGCCTCTCGACCCGTAGCACTTCTTCGCCCGGTTCCGTACTTCTTTGCGGGAACATTTGCGTGATCTGCCGCCCCACCATCGCGACAATCAGCGCCTCATTGGAAATCTCCTCGACGCCCCAGCTCCCGATATAGCGGGAATCGCGAAAGACTGTCACTTTGCTCGCCAGGCGGTACATGTCCTCGAAGCGATGCGAAATGAAGATGATGGATGCCCCATCGTCCCGCAGCTTTTCCGCGATCCTGTACAGCTCCTCGCTCTCCCTCGCCGTCAACGCTGCTGTCGGCTCATCCATGATGATGATCCGGGCCCGCATCGACAAGGCCTTTGTAATCTCGACGATTTGCTGCTGCGCGACACTCAAGGCGCCCATTTTCGTTCGCGGGTCCAAATTGCTGCCCAGTTCTTGCAAGAGCTGCCTGGCCTCTTCGTGCATCTCGCTCCAGCGGATCCGCTTGGTTCGCTTGCTTACCTTCTCATGGCCCATAAATATATTTTCCGTAACGCTCAGATCCGGAAAGCAGGTCACATGCTGATAGATCGCCGCAATCCCCAGCCCTTGGGCATCCTTCGGGCTATTGATTTGCGTGCGCACCCCGTTCAGGATGATTTCCCCCTCATCCGGAAGATGGACACCTGTGATGATTTTGATAAATGTGGATTTTCCTGCGCCATTCTCCCCCATCAAGGCGTGAATTTCGCCTTTTTTGAGTTGAAAATGTACGCGATCCAACGCCTTTACTCCTGGAAACGCTTTCGTAATTCCCTTCAGTTCCAACACATAGTCCGACATCGCTCTCCTCTTTTCTGTCCGAATATATGTTTCTATCGCAGTGTTGAGTTATTATTTTGTTTGTTTACTTCTGTTTATCTTTATGTTGATGATTATATACCTTTTGCTTTTGTTTGTATATGTAATTTTTCCATTTTTTCATGTTTTCAGATAAGTACTCTTGAAGAACCTCGTGATCATCTGACTGAAGTGGAGCGGAGGAAAAAGGGAAAAACTCTTCAGGCGGGTTGGGATCTTCTCTGGGGTCATTCCTGGCCGCCTCCCACTCCAAAGGTGGAACCGCGGCCAAAAGCAGCCACTTCCCTTCGCTTTTTTTCCCTTTTTCCTCGACCAGCTATTCCTGGTCTCCCTGAAATAAAAAAAATCCCTCGGCAGAAATTTTCTGCTCCGGGACATCTTTGAATCCTGCAAGTAATGATCTAGTTCATCAATCTCGCTGCCGAGCGTTTCAGTTACAGGATCACGCTCCTACTTTGCATAGCAATCACATGTCATAATATGATCGTTGACCATCCCTACTGCCTGCATGTAGGCATAGCAGATCGTCGACCCGACGAACTTGAATCCGCGCTTTTTCAGATCCTTGCTCATTTGGTCGCTGATCGGGGTCTGGGCCGGCACATCACTCAATTGACGAAAATGGTTCTGGATCGGCTTGCCGCCCACAAAGGACCAGATGTATTCGCGGAAGCTTCCGAATTCCTCCACGACCCGAAAATAAGCGTGGGCATTGGCGATTACCGCCTGGATCTTCAATCTATTGCGCACGATGCCTTCGTCCTGGAGCAGCTCTTCTATCTTCTTCTCGTCGTATTGAACAATCTTCGCCGGGTCAAACTGGTCGAACGCGCGGCGATATCCTTCTCTTTTTTTCAGGATGGTATACCAGCTCAAGCCGGCCTGCGCTCCTTCGAGATTGAGAAATTCAAACAGCAGGCGATCATCGTAGACAGGAACACCCCACTCCTGATCATGATACGCCTCGTACAACGGATCTTGCGTCACCCAACCGCAACGGTTCATCCCCAACACTCCTCCACCAGCGAACATATATTCTGATTTCAGAATAATGCAAGTCAGGCTGAAGTGCAAGTTTCCTAGACTTTTGCTGGCTCTTTTCCGTCGGCAAATTGCATCAAATAGGTATTTTCCCCAATCATGAGCAGGACGTCATTTTCTTTGATGATTTGGTCGGGAGAAGGATTGATTCTGATTTCTTCACGGGTCTTGATGGCGATAACGCTCAGATGGTATCGCGCCCGAATATCCAATTCACGCAAGCTTTTTCCGGCCAAGCGGGAAGGCACCATGATCTCTTCAATGCTGTAGTCCTTCGATACTTCAATAAAATTCAACACGTTCGGGGACATCAGGCTATGGGCAACACGTTCACCCATATCCCGCTCCGGGTATACCACTTTATCCGCTCCTATTTTACTAAGCACTTTTCCATGGTATTTATTCAAAGCCTTCGCCACGATCTGCTTCACGCCGAGCTCTTTCAACAGCAGAGTGGTTAAAATGCTTGCCTGAATATCATTGCCAATCGATACGACAACGACATCAAAATTGCGAATCCCAAGTTCTCGCAGAGCATGTTCCTCTGTAGTGTCCGCGATGACTGCATGTGTAACAAAATCTTTACACTCTTCGATGCGATCTTCGTCTTTGTCGATCCCCAGAACCTCATTGCCTGCCTCGTACAATCGATTGGCAATACTTGAGCCAAATCGCCCCATCCCGATGATGGCATATTGTTTTCCTTTGATGTCCATGACCTCCTTTCTTGAATGTGCTCCTGCCCAATCATGCGTTTCAAAATACCACCAGCCCCTGTATTCCTGTCCGATAGATTACCCCGCAAAGGCTGCCAAAATACAACAGCTC
>DASQMM010000215.1:0-1927 GCA_035645495.1 Brevibacillus sp.
CTTTTGGACCGCTTTTTCCGGGGAGGGAATCTACGGCCCATCAGACGGACGAGTATATCGAGATCGAGGATCTCATGCGTGCGATGGCCATCTACGCTCAAGCCATCTACGAGCTAGCCAAGTAAAAAAGGAGGGGTCACCATGTCCAACTATCTGCTGAAGCGTGTTTTGATGATGTTCCTGACCCTGTGGATCATTGTGACGCTTACCTTTTCATTGATGCATGCGATCCCGGGTAATCCGTTCGCATCCGAATCGGACCAACTGCCCGAGCAGATCCTCGCCAATTTGCGTGCGAAATACCATTTAGACGAACCGTTGCCTGTTCAGTATTTCATGTATCTGAAAAATCTGGTGTCTCTTGATCTAGGCCCTTCGATCAAGTCGGATTCGCGCAATGTGAATGATATGATCGCTGACGGTTTTAGCGCTTCGGCCTGGCTTGGCGGACAAGCCATTGTCATCGCATTGATTTTCGGTGTGCTGTTCGGAATTATTGCAGCTTTGAATCGCAATAGAGCGCTGGATTACATCGCCATGGCGCTGGCTGTTCTTGGTGTTGCTGTGCCGAGCTTTATTTTGGCTCCGCTCCTGATTAACTACCTGGCGATTAAGCTTCCGCTGTTTCCTGTTGCAACATGGGGGACATGGATGCATACCGTTCTGCCGTCGCTCGCGCTGGCATTCGGTCCGATTGCGATTATTACCCGCTATATGCGTGCGAGCATGATTGAAGTGATGAATCAAAACTATATCCGCACGGCAGAGGCCAAAGGGATTCCGACTGTGCTGATTGTGATTAAGCACGGGATCCGCAACGCCATTTTGCCTGTTGTCACGTTTTTGGGACCACTGATTGCTTCGCTGATCACAGGGACCTTTGTAGTCGAAAAAATCTTTGCAATTCCTGGTATTGGCAAGTATTTTGTAGATGGCATTTTTAACCGGGATTATCCCGTCATCCTGGGAACAACGATTTTTTACAGCGCGATTCTGATCGTCACGATCTTTTTGATCGATATCGCGTACAGTCTGATTGATCCGCGAATCAGGCTCACCAAGAAGGAGGGATGATGTGTGGAGATGGATCAAAGAATAGACCCGCTGTTTCGCCCGTTGACCAAGGATAAGCAGGCAGCGCAGGCGATTACGCGGCCAAGTCTGAGCAATTGGCAGCAAGTAATCCGGAAATTGGTGAAAAACAAACTGGCTATGCTCGGGTTGTTCATCATCCTCTTTTTGGTCGTCATGGCATTGATCGGGCCCTTGCTTGTACCCTACAGCCACTCGGATCAAAGTCTGCTGGATCGAAACAAGGAAATTTCGGCGGAGCATTGGTTCGGTACCGATGAACTGGGGCGCGACATGTTTGCCCGGACCTGGTCCGGTGCTCGAATCTCCTTGACGATCGGAGTGGTAGCTGCCCTGATCGACTTGGTGATCGGCGTTACGGTTGGCGGAATCGCCGGATACATGTCAGGACGAGGCAAAAAAGGGGATCGGATCGATAACCTGATCATGCGCGTCATTGAAATTCTGTACGGTCTGCCGTATCTGTTGGTTGTCATCCTTTTGATGGTGGTGATGGAGCCAGGGATCTTGACGATCATCATCGCCCTGTCTGCGACAGGCTGGGTGGGTATGGCTCGGCTGGTGCGCGGACAGATTCTGCAGCTGAAAAACCAGGAATTTATCATGGCCGCACAGGTTTTGGGAGCGAAGTTTTCCCGCATCTTGCTCAAGCATCTGATTCCCAACACATTTGGTGTGATTATCGTTAACCTGACGTTTACGATTCCCTCTGCGATTTTTGCGGAGTCTTTCCTCAGCTTTTTGGGACTGGGCGTCCAAGCGCCGGCAGCCAGCTGGGGGACGATGACCAATGATGCGATGGGCGTGATATTGACCGGTGACTGGTGGCGGCTCT
>DASQMM010000216.1:0-2109 GCA_035645495.1 Brevibacillus sp.
GAGGTGGAATTATCCACCATCCCTGGCGGAGACAAAGTCATGTCTGCACTTCTCTCTGACGGCATCGATGTGGCACTCGTCGGTTCCGAAACCAGCATTTATGTCGCACAGCAAGGAGCTGCGGATCGTGTGGTGAATTTCGCACAGCTGACTCAGACAGACGGCACCTTCCTCGTAGCCCGCGAAAAGACAGATACCTTCTCCTTCGATCAGCTGAAAGGCAGCGTCTTCCTTGGACAGCGAAAAGGCGGCATGCCGCAAATGGTCGGGGAATACGTGCTGAAAAAGCACAATATCCATCCGCAGAATGATCTCGAATTGATTCAAAACATAGAGTTCAAAAATATCGCCGCTTCTTTCGCTTCTGGCACAGGCCAATACGTGCAACTATTCGAACCGGAGGCGTCCCGTTTTGAACAGGAAGGCATCGGCCATGTCGTCGCTTCGTTTGGAAAAGAAAGCGGAACAGTCCCGTATACCGTGTACATGACAAAGCAAAGCACATTGGATAAAAATCAGGATACTATCCAGAAGTTTACCAATGCCGTATACAAAGGGCAACAGTGGGTTGCCAGCCACTCTCCCAAAGAGACAGCAGAAGTCATTGCCAAGTACTTCGAAGGGATCAAACCCGAGATCATGGAAAGTGCTGTGAAGCGTTACCTGGAACAAGGCTCCTACGCTGCTGACCCGATCCTGGATGAAGAAGAATGGAATCAGCTTCAGGACATTATGAACGAAGCGGGAGAGCTAAAGGAACCTGCCGATTACACCAAGCTGGTGAATACGACGTTTGCCAAAGCTGCTAAAGAAGGGAAGTAGACCATGATGAACAAGACTCCTTCTACGCCGGCCAAAATTGAAATTCGCCACGTGACCCATCTCTACCTATCCGCGCACAGGGCTTTCATGGCGGTCAAGGATATAAACCTGCGCGTGGAGGAAGGCGAGTTCATTTGTCTGGTTGGTCCCAGCGGCTGTGGGAAAACGACCCTGCTGTCCCTGATCGCTGGACTGGAGCAGCCCACATCCGGCGAGCTATTCATCGATGGCAAACCCGTCAGTGGGACCTCTTCGCAGGTCGGTTATATGCTACAGCAAGACTACTTGTTCAATTGGAGAAGCATCGAGGACAACGTTTTTCTCGGTCTGGAGATTCAGGGAATCCGCAACAAAGAGACAGAAGAATACGCGTTGCACCTGCTGGAAGAAATGGAGCTGGTCGACGTTCGCAGATCATCGCCGACCCAATTGTCTGGCGGAATGCGGCAGCGCGTCGCTCTCGTACGAACGTTAGCCTGCCAGCCGGATGTCCTGCTGCTGGATGAACCTTTCTCCGCACTCGATTACCATACCAAGCTGAAGCTGGAGGACCTTGTATTCACTACTCTGCGCCGCCATAAAAAAACCGCCCTTCTGGTGACGCATGACCTCTCCGAGTCGATCGCGCTCGGAGATCGGGTGACCATCTTATCCCGCAACCCGGGACAGGTGCGCATGGAATTGACGATTCCGCCAGCGATCCGCAATGCCCTCCCGTTCGAAGCACGGAACCAGGAAGGCTTTCAGGACGTATTTCATCAGGTATGGAAAGAGATGGAGGTGGTGTCGGATGCAAGTAAAGGAAATTGAAGCCGTCCATCAGCAATATCTCCAGAAGGAAGGACGGACTCGAACCTGGGTATTCGTCACGCAGCTCTTTCTCTTCGCAGCTTTCATCGGCCTCTGGGAATTGCTGTCCCGCACCAATCTCATCAATTCCCTGATTTTCAGCTATCCGTCGAAAATCATCGCGCTGCTGTGGACGCAATTGCTTGATGGTAGTCTGCTCCCCCATGTCGGGCTGACCGTATGGGAGACCATCGTGGGGTTTGTGCTCGGCACGCTGCTAGGAACGTTGCTGGCCTCTGTCATCTGGTGGTCTCCCTTCCTCTCCCGCGTGCTGGAGCCCTATCTCGTCGTCGCCAACAGCATGCCCAAGGTTGCGCTCGGACCTGTGTTTATCGTCTTCTTCGGGCCGGGTCTGACCTCCGTCATCGCCATGGGCTTAGCGATCTCCGTCATTATCACCACCATCAACATCTACACCAGTTTTCGCGAGGTAAATCC
>DASQMM010000217.1:0-2369 GCA_035645495.1 Brevibacillus sp.
AGGGGAGTGACTTTGCAACGAAAAGAAAAGCTTGTCGTGATCGTGGGCCCGACAGCAGTAGGGAAGACAGACCTCAGTCTGGAGTTGGCTGAACAGTTCGATGGAGAAGTCATTTCGGGAGATTCCATGCAGGTATACCGCGGCATGGATATTGGTACGGCGAAAGCGTCGCCGCAGGATTTGGCCCGCGTTCCCCATCATCTGATCGATATTATCGAACCGTCAGAGGAGTACTCTGTAGCGCAGTTTCAAGAGAGCGCCACAAGACTCATCACACAGATCAACCAGCGGGGACGCCTTCCTTTTATCGTCGGTGGTACGGGCCTCTACATAGAATCCGTGACACATCGTTTTCAATTCTCACAATCACCCCAAGACCCGGAATTGCGTGATCGACTGCAGCGTCTGGCGGACACGGAAGGGGTAGAAGCCCTTCATGCACGTCTGGCGAACGTTGATCCCATTACAGCAGAGCGTCTGCATCCCAATGATGTCAAGCGTGTCATCCGGGCTCTGGAGGTCTATGAGAGCAGCGGATATAAAATGTCCGATTTTCAGCTTCGAGCCAAGCAATCTCCTTATGATCTCGTGATGATCGGTCTCACGATGGAACGCGAAAAATTGTATGAGCGGATTAATCATCGGGTCGATCTAATGATAGAGGCGGGACTCGTGGAGGAAGTGCGCAGATTGCTGGATCAGGGGTTGGATGCCTCTCTCGTGTCCATGCAGGGATTGGGGTACAAAGAAGTGATCCCCTATCTGTATGGAGAAATTACGCTGGAGAAAGCAGTGAATGACATCAAACAGCGAACGCGTCATTTTGCCAAACGCCAATTATCCTGGTTCAGGCGAATGAGTGAAATCGAGTGGTTTGACATGACGGACCCAGCCAATAAGCCGCAAGTCGAACAAACTATCAAGCATATATTGGCAGGAAAGTTTCAACAATTGCCGAATATATAACATACAAGTCCTTTTAGGGGGTAGTGTCCATGAAACAGACGATCAATATTCAAGATACGTTTTTGAATCATTTGCGGAAAGAAAACATCGCGGTCACCATCTATTTGGTGAACGGATTTCAATTGCGTGGCTACATTAAAGCGTTCGATAATTTCACGATTGTGATTGATAGCGAAGGCAAGCAGCAACTCGTATACAAGCATGCGATTTCCACATTCACCCCGCAACGGCCAGTATCGCTGATGTCCCAGGAAAACAACCAGCAATAACCAGGATAGACCCGGAAAAAAAGAGCCCAGAAAAAAGACAAGGAAGCCGCAACGAGCATCCTTGTCTTTTTTTATCAAGCGTTTTTTCGAGAACGAATCAAAAAGGTATTCACGAGCACCGCGCAGATAGTCGTAGCTGCAATGACGATCCCCATCGGTACAGCCGTCGAGCTTCCCCCGATACCGACTAGAGGAGCTACCAGTCCACCGCTGATGAAGGAGATCAAGCCTTGCAAGGCAGAGGCGCTTCCCGCCGCTTGGCTCTGGTTTTGCATGGCGAGGGAAAATCCCGTAGCTCCCACAATCCCGACGCTGGACACCACGAAAAACAACGGAACGAGCAGTGCGAACAGGTTGCCTTGCAACAAGATCATTGCGAGCAGAACCAGACCGCTGACAGTGGCAAGCGAAATCCCGAAAATGAACAGCTTCAGTTCTGTTACCTTCCCGGCCAGACGGCCTGTAATCTGGCTGGCAAGAATGATACCCAAGCCATTGACAGCAAAAATGACGCTGAACATCGCGGGTGATACCCCATAAATCTCCTGAAATACGAAGGGAGAACCCGATATATAGGCGAACATCGCGGCAGTCACGAGTCCTTGGGCTAGGGCATAGCCCATAAAGTTGCGATCTTTGACCAGGCGAGCAAAGGTGGAAAGCGTGTTGGAGAAACCAGCTTTCGAGCGCCGTTCGGAAGGCAGCGTTTCCGGTAGTCCAAACATGACCACCACAAACATGAGAACGCCGATCAGACTAAGGACGATGAAAACCCCTTCCCAGGGTGTAAAGTGAAGCAGTTGTCCGCCAAAAATCGGAGCGGCGATGGGTGCTACTCCATTGACGAGCATCAGGAGAGCAAAAAACTTGGTCAATTCGGTTCCTTCATACATGTCTCGGACCATAGCACGGGCGATCACAATGCCTGCGGCTCCTGCCAAGCCTTGAATAAAACGGAGCAGGACAAAGGTCCAGATGGATGGCGCTACTGCACAGAGAATCGAAGCGATGGCATAAATGATGAGTCCGATTAACAGAGGGCCTCTGCGGCCACGTACGTCACTGATGGGCCCGGCGAAAAGCTGGCCTACGGAAAGTCCCACCAGGCATGCCGTCAGACTGAGCTGAACCATG
>DASQMM010000218.1:0-3310 GCA_035645495.1 Brevibacillus sp.
CACCCTCGATGAGAACAAAAAGCCGCTCCATGATTGAGCTTCTGAACGCAAAAAACCTTGCTCTTTCGCAGCAAGGTTTTTTTACGTTCATCATGTTTACGTGGAGTGAAATTCAGCATCGTATTTCCGATAGGCTACATAAGCGAGTGCGATGATGACAGCAACCGATATGCTGGTCGTAATCACCAGCGGGGAATCAGGTCTCATCATCAAACGTGTAAACGCGCTTTTTTCCTCTCCTACAAAAGCATCCTGCAATTCGCCGTTCAAGACTCGCAAGGTTTCTCGTACGATTTGCCAATCCTTCTCCCCTTTGCGCATTTCCTTGAGAATTTGCTCGTAGGCAGTAGATATGGACTGCATCTTGGTTTCATCAAGCTGGATACTCATCGCAGGTTTGAGCGCCAAAAACAATCGTTGATTCTCTTCAAACTGCACACGAAACGTCTCGAAATCCCGCTCCACGGCAGATAGCTGCAAATTTTGCACCTGCGTCATAAAAGAGGGATAATAGCTGCGCCACATCGGTTGATGATTTTCTCTCAACGCATCGATGGCGACGCGAACCCGAGTTGCATGCCAGAGAATCTGTTCCTCGTTCAGGTTAGGAGAATGAATACTTTGCTTGGCTGCCAGAATGGACTGTGTAACGGCGTTTAATGCCTCGATGCGGATCGGGATCGGCAGGTGCTGATTCGGGAAGCGTACAGCCAGCCGCTCGATGCGCTCTTTTGCCCCCTCCAAATCTCCTTTTTTTACGTTTGTCAGCAGTTCCTGTGCGATCTGGTCCAGATCAGCCAATTGCTTCTCTTCCCGTGGCTGATCCAATCTCATATACAAGCTGTGTATCGGCCACGACAGAAAAATGCCAATCAACAGGAAGACCGAAAGATAGCGTATGTTTTTCCTCAACGCAAAAAAACCTCCTTTCCCTTGTACAGACTATGGAAAGGAGGACAAGATTAGACCTTGTTTCTCGTGAACATCTGGTTGGTAAACCAAATGACCCCTATTGAAAGTAAGCTCAGCATGACCGTGAACAGGCCGACTATTCCGTCATATGGTTCCAGAACCGAAGGCAGCCATGGATGAATTTTCATGACATAATCGAGAAAATCATTATTCAACGTCCACAGTGCAGCAATCCCGACTGGCAGGATGCTTAACTTGAAAAACCTTGCATACAGGACTGATTCAATCGCCATGCCCGCATGTGAGACCATGAGCATAATATCGGTCCAGCGCAGTTCATTTCCCATGATCCACCCTGCCACGATGATGCATACCGCCCACACGCCATATTTAAAATTGGTAATGCCAGCCAATGCTTCCAGAACAGGAATGTGGCGACCCAACAAATAAGTAAGCAGGACGAGCGTAAACAATCCGCTACCGGTCGGGCTATCCGGGACGAAAGGACGCAAGAATACAGGGGTTGCTGCCAGTTGATTGCCATACCAGATGAATCCGTATATGGTTCCCAGCAGGTTCACGACCAAGAGCGTCCAAAGAAACCAACTTTTCGTCAAGGATTGCCTAAACCACTCCCATATCCAGATCATGATCATCGTCTCCCGCTGTTTACGCTGAAAGAAAAAGCTGACCGAACCTCAGCCAGCTTTTTCTCTATGAGCTTATTTCAGGCTTGCCAAGTATTCGGCAAGTTTTTGGATTTCTGCATCATCCTTGATCAAATTAGGTGGCATTGCACCTTTACCGTTCTTGATGATGTCGGCAATTTGGGTAGCATCCAGTTCGCTACCGATTTTCTGCAGGTTAGGTCCCATTCCGCCTTCCATGTTACCGCCATGGCAACCCATGCAGCTTGCTTGCGCTTTCCAGACAGCATCTGCTTTAAAGTTAGAATCTGCAGCAGGAGCTGGTGCAGCAGCCGCTGGAGGCGTTTCGCCACCACCTGTGCCACCATCCTTGTGTTTCAAGTGGTTCGCTTGGTCATTTGCAGTCCAAGTCAGGTAGAAGATAGCGACCAACGCTGTCAGCATCAGACCAGTTGCTACTGGACGTTTGGAAGGACGGCGTTCTTTACCGGTATCCAGCCATGGAGCCAGCATCAGGGCACCAAAGGCAATACCCGGGATACCAATAATACCGATGACGACCCAGTCTCCAGCAGCCCAAGGATACTTGAGCAACTGATACAGGAACAAGAAGTACCAGTCTGGCAACGGGAGGAAAGAGGTGTCATTCGGGTTTGCTTTGTCAGTCAGTGGCGACGGATGGGATACCGTCAAAATCAAGAAACCGACCAAGCAAACTGCCGCAACCATCCACTCTTTCAACAGGAAGTTCGGCCAGAAAGGCTCGGTTTTTCCCGGAAAATCAGAGTAAGATGGGGAAATATTAGGGATACGCTTCGCCGATACTCGGGAGTCTCCAACGAAGGTAGCATCTTTATCCTGTTTTGCCATGCTAATTCCTCCTTATGTTATGAAGACTATTTTATAGTGGACCCGAGATACCTTGCGAACGAATCATTACAAAGTGAGCTGCCAACAGGGCAAACAGACCAGCAGGCAGGAAGAATACGTGAATTGCAAAGAAACGTGTCAGGGTTTGGGCCCCAACGATTTCGCCACCCGTAAGCAGCATTTTTGCATACGGACCAATCAGCGGTACGGAGTCAGCAATTTGCAAACCTACCTTGGTTGCGAAGTATGCAGTGTTGTCCCATGGGAGCAGGTAACCGGTGAAACCAAGACCGAGCATGACGAAGAAAATCAGAACGCCAACAACCCAGTTCAATTCACGCGGTTTTTTGTAAGCACCGGTGAAGAATACGCGCAAGGTGTGCAGGAACATCATCACGATGACCAAGCTGGCACCCCAGTGGTGCATCGCACGAACGATCGATCCGAACGCAACCTCGTTTTGCAGGTATTTCACCGATTCATACGCATTGATAATGTCTGGTACGTAATACATGGTCAAGAACATGCCAGACAAGATTTGAATAACGGTAATAAAGAACGTAAGACCACCAAAGCAGTAAACAAAAGCAGAGAAATGATGTGCCGGGTTCACGTGCTCAGGTACCTCGTGGTCGGCCAAATCACGCCACATCGGAGTGATATTGAGTCGTTCATCAACCCAATCGTACATTTTTTGCATCATCTTAACCACTCACCCCCGCACGAGGATTCGCTTTCACAGCACCCAGATACAGTTTACCGTCTTTGATCTCAGTCTCATATTCGTCAAGAGATGCAGTAGGCGGCGTACCCAGAATGTGTTCACCGTTGATTGCATAGCGGCCCATGTGGCATGGACAAAAGTACTCGTTTGGAAAATC
>DASQMM010000219.1:0-7671 GCA_035645495.1 Brevibacillus sp.
GAGGAAGACCAAGAAGACAGCTAACTACATAATCAGGCGGCAGAAGAACCAACTTGTGGATGCGGTTGGTTCTTCTTAATTTTGCTTGTTATTTTTGCGTCCAGACGCGATTCTTGTTGCGGGGTGCAGGGAACTTTTCTCCTCTGGACAGTTCGATGATCATTGGATCCTGCACGCTGGAGCCGGACTCGCCAATTTCCATGTAGACGCCGTTTTTAGGAGATTTTTCGCCTTCGCGAAAACGACTTTGCTCGCCCACGAATACACCTTCCTTCTTGCTGAATCTCTTGCCGCATATAGTATCTCCCGCGGCTAATGCTTCATGCCAGGCTATCTATTGACGTTCTATTCCGAATTCATATACAGTTAGATCATTAACAGGCGGAGGGGTGTGTCTGTGTTTCGTCTCACCTTGCAGAAAGACTCAAATGTCTCGTATCACGAACAATTGTACCAACAGATCGCCGCCTCGATCCGAAGCGGGGAATTGTCACCGCACGAACAGCTCCCTACTGTCAGAGAACTGGCTGCACAGCTGAAAATCAACTACAATACAGTGCGCAGTGTCTACTTGCGCTTGCAGCAGGAAGGGATGGTAGATTCTCGGCAAGGACGGGGGACCATTGTCAGCAATGTGGTCAATGACCCGCTCATGACCCGCAACCCGGCCCATCTAGCTCTGCTGGCGAAAGAAACCCTGCACAAAATAAAAGCTATGGGTTATTCCCTCGATGAATTTTCCCGTGTCCTGTCCGCTGTCGTTCAGGAAGTGAATCAGTTTCCTGTTTTGTTTTTGCGTTATACCGAATTGGAGCTGGCAGAGTATTTGCGCTTAGTTCAATACCATCTGCCAAGCGCCATGGTCGAGGGAAGGACCCTTGAGGACTTTACCGAACGATTGGAGGAGGACCCTAGCTTTTTGCAGGAGTACAAGGCCATCGTCACTCATCCATCGGCGAGCATGAAGATGCGCCAAATCATGCCCAGGGAAGCTCCACCCGTCGTCAGCCTCGATTTTATCCCGGACCCGACAACCGTCATTCCTGCAATGGAGGCGTATCCACGACATACCAAAGTGGGTCTCATCTGTGCGACCATACGGGGAGCAGAGGGGATGATTCAGGATTTGCACAATGCAGGAATTACCCATTTGGAACTGCGCATCATCGAAGCCAATCACCCTGATGTCTTTGACATGATTGCCAACTGTGATGTCGTCTATATTTCCAAGCCTGGATACATGACACGGCCCCATCTGCTGACTCTGCCGAAGGTGAAGGAATACCAGGAAATTCCCGATTACCACGGCATCACCAAGCTGCGCAAGATTGTCACACAATAAATCGTGACAAAGGCTGATTTTCCTAGGGACTAGACAGGTGTACCATGCGGATGACCACTTACCTACATACCTTGTTGATGTAACGATCAAGAGGGGGTGAGGTAATGGGTTGCGGATGCAGAAAGTCTAGTTGCCGCAAGTGCTACTACAAAAAATGCTGCAAAAAGAAATACTACAAGAAACACTGTTACTACAAACCATATTACAAAACCGAATGCAGAAAAAGCTATGGTCATGGACATGGCCACAGCTGCGGTTGTGGTGGATCCGGTGGATACGGCTCTTCTAGTCATGGTGGTTATGACAGCAAATACTAAGTGTATCGAGAGAAGGCGCCGACTATTTGGCGCTTTTTCGCCTTTTTTTGACTATTTGCGCTCTTTTTGAAGTATATTTTTTATACAGGATCTTATTTAGCCAAAATGGAGGGTTGTGCATGAATGAGTATCTTGCATCGAGCAAGGAGGATCGGACGTGGGCAATGGTCACGCATCTGTCCACTTTGTCCGGCAGCTTTATCCCGCTCGGCAATGTTCTTGGACCGCTGATCATCTGGCTGATCAAGCGTGAGGGAAGCGCCTTCGTCGATGCACATGGAAAAGAAGCGTTGAATTTCAATCTGTCGATCACGATATATGCTGCGATTTCTACCGTATTAATCTTCGTGTTGATTGGTGCAGTGCTGCTCTTTGGTCTTTTTGTACTCTGGATCGTCTGTATGATCCTTGCTTGCATCAAGGCTAATGAGGGGAAAATGTACCGCTATCCTCTAACCATACGCTTTATCAAGTAAGTCCTCCTGCTACCATGGAGCGACTTTCTTTTTTTGCAGCAGATATAGAAAACATACACGCTGAAGATGATGGAATTTTCCAACAAAAGCAGGAAGAGCAAACCCTCCCCACGAAATCATCTTGCAGGTAAACGGTGAAACGGGGTGGTGACAGCATGCTGTCGGGCATTACTGTGGTCGATTTTTCGCACCATCTTCCCGGACCCATCTGTACCATGCGACTTGCTGAACTTGGGGCTACGGTTCTGGAAGTACAACCGTATCCGCAAGATCCCTCTCCCTTTTCCTCTATTGCTGGTGGTCCTGACAGGAAGACGGGTGCAAGTATTTTGCGCTCTCATCGCAATCAAAAGAGCATCTCTTTAAATCTGCGCACGGTGGAGGGGAGGTCGCTCGCATTTGTGTTGGCCAAGGAAGCGGATGTCGTGGTGGAAAGCTATCGCCCGGGCGTCTTGCGTCATTTGGGGTTGGATTACGATCGGTTGTGGGAGGTTCATCCATCTGTCATTTTTTGTTCTGTGACACATTATGGACAGAGCGGCGACCTGTATCAATTGGGCAGCAGTGATTTGAATATCCAGGCCGTAAGTGGTTTTTTGTCCGCAGTGCGGGATGCTCAGGGCAGACCTGTGGCAGGAGAATTTCCATTGGCTGATTTTGCGGTGGGAGTCTACGCCAGCGAGCAGATCTGTGCGGCATTGGTGCAGCGTGAGCGGACAGGCCGTGGCGCGTATCTGGATGTCGCTTCTGCTGATCTGCTCTCCTACTGGGCTGGCCTACACGCCCTCCTTGCAAAGTGCAGCCATACAGAACAGACAAAAGTTGATTCATCCCGAGACTATGTGGCTTATCACGTCTATGAGACAGCTGAAGGTCAGTATGTAGCCCTCGCTGCCAGAGAAGAAAAATTCTGGCGCAACTTTTGCCGTGCGGTTGGACGAGCTGATTGGGAGACTATGCACACCGCAACAATCAGCGGAAATCATGACTTGTACGTGGAGTTGTGCGACTTGTTTTTGTCCCGGACACAAGCGGAATGGAGTGAACTGGGAGCTGAGGTGGACTGCTGCCTGACTGCGGTTGAAGAATGGGCCGATTGGGCAGAGCATGCCTATGTCCGCAGC
This sequence comes from Brevibacillus sp., assembly GCA_035645495.1. GTDB lineage: Bacteria > Bacillota > Bacilli > Brevibacillales > Brevibacillaceae > Brevibacillus. The sequence goes on from DASQMM010000219.1 coordinate 3,260, forward strand.
CGGGAGATTGCCGATACATTGCCGGAAGCGGAACCGATATGGCAAGAAGACCACACTCATGAATGGTTGAAGAAAAAGCTGAGAATGACGGACTCATCATTGCGACGCCTGGAAGATATGGGCGTCATCCCTGTCCAGAAGTGAAAAAAAGGGGGTAGTGAAGATGGAGGATCAGGAGAAGCAGATTCTTGTCGATAAACGAGACGGAGTATGGACTATTACTTTGAACCGTCCGCAGGTGTTGAATGCGTTGACTGTCGAGATGTTTGGATTGTTGCGGGACGTGATTGTGGCAGCGTCTGAAGAAGAGGAAGCCCACTTTCTCGTGCTAAAAGGCGCGGGGGGCAACTTCTGTTCGGGAGCAGATCTGAGCGTGCTTGGATCGCTGAAAGAGGAGAGTCAGGCCCATGAAGCCCTGACCGTCATCAACGACTTATTAACACGTCTACACCAGATGCCGAAGCCGGTAATTGCCGCTATAGATGGCGTAGCGGTGGGGGCTGGATTGAATTTGGCTTTGCATGCCGATTTTGTTCTCGCTGCCAAGAGTGCTCGCCTTCAGGAGCCATTTGTTCAAATTGGCTTGACGACCGATTTTGGCGGGACTTATCTGCTGCCACGTCTTGTCGGGTTGGCACAGGCAAAGCGTTTGGCACTATTAGCAGATCCGATCTCAGGGGAAGAGGCAGAGCAAATGGGCTTGATTTACAAGGCGGTCCCGTCTGATCTGCTCAATCAGGAAGTCGAGACCCTGCTCGCACGATTGCGAAAATTGCCCAAGCAGGCGTATTCCGTCACGAAAGAAGGGCTCAATCAAAGTTTGCAGCATGATCTGGGCCATATGTTGGCGTGGGAAAAGGAACAGCAGCCCGCCTTGTTGCAGCATCCGGAGTTCGCAGCACTCATTCGGGCAAAGATGAAGCGATAACAAATTGGAAAGAATATCCGTTGAGCCTTTCAGCATTCTGTGATAAAGTAAGAGCAACAACTTCCTGCGATGTACGTAAGGCCGTAAATGTTTCTAACCTTATACGTGTTATTCGGGAGACGAAAATTCGCTGTAGATGTCAAGCCCACCTCCTGTTGGGATGCATGGGAAGGCAGAAGCGCGAAATAGTGTCACCCACCTGTGTGAGCGCAGGTTATAGAAACATGAGGTCAACGGCAGAGCGGGTACACGTAAAAATGCGAAACCACCTGGAACATCGTTTCCGGGTGGTTTTTTTGGTATTCTTTCCCTTCTGAGGCTGGACTGGACTTTGATTACTGTGTTTTTCCTTGTCCCTTTTGTCCCTGCTGCCCTTGCTGTCCCTGCTGCCCTTGCTGCCCTTGTTGGTCCCCCTGCTGAACAATGGTTAAGGATTGGTGCAGAGAGTTCGTGTCCTTGGCATCCTGGAGAATCTGATACATCTGCAGGAAGTTTGCCTTTTGTCCTTCCGGGATTCCCTTGATGCGTACCGTCATTTCTTGGGGGCCGTTGTTTTGCTGCCCCTGCTGCTGCTGAGAACCCGACTTGTTATCATTGCCGCCCCCCATCGGTTCGTCGAGAAAGCTCAGGAACATGGAGTCGTTTTCTTCGCTGTCTTGTGATTCTCCGTTGTGGGCATGGCTCTGCTGCTGGTCCTGATTCTGCCCATTGTCGCCTTGCTGCTGTTGATCGAAGAGGACGCTGAACTCATTCAAGTCTGTCTGGATGATGCCAATCACGTTCATTTCGATGCTCCTTTCAGGAAGTCACCCTGGATGTTTGGTGTGGTGTACGCCTTTACGCTGGAGATAGCCGTGGAAGAAATACTCCTCCACCCCGATGATCAAGGATGTCAACAATAGACCAGACAACGCGAAGGTCTGATTAAAAAGGGAGCAGCTCGCCCAGAACAAGGCGAACACAAGGATAAAATCCGCTGTAGTCGCTAATGTATTATTCGTACTGGGCAAGATTAGCAAGTCGCCAATGGCGTAGGCGATCAGACTGATAATCACGCTGGCTACAATAGCAAAAGCAAGGGAAGTCCCTGACCACCAGAGTCCAGGAATCGCCACAATACCGTTAGATACGAGCTTGATCAGGATGTTCAATTCTTGAACTCCTCCTTTCACATGCTCTTAGTATGAGCGTTGCCCCCGCTGCTATGCGTTTCCCTTGGCGTTCGTTTTCAACCTGTGGATCAAGGCTTCGTCAGGTGTCACGAAGACAGTTTTTTGCTGTTCATAGATACAGAATCCGGGTTTTGAGCCACTGGGCTTTTTTACATGTTTGACCAAGGTGTAGTCTACCGGGACTTGGCTTCCCTGCTGGGCACGGCTGAAAAAGGCTGCCAGATTGGCTGCTTCCAGCAAGGTTTGTTCAGAGTACTGCCGGGACCGGATGACGACGTGGGACCCGGGAATATCCTTGGTATGCAGCCAAGTGTCTTGAGGAGATGCCAGCTTGTTGGTCAGATATTCATTTTGCTTGTTATTCTTGCCGACTAGTATTTCGGTACCGTCAGATGAAGTGTATTTTTCTAAAGCTGGCTTCGTATCTTTCTTTTTCCGCATGCCTCGTTTTTTGCGGTCACGCATGTATCCTTGTTCGACCAGTTCCTCGCGAATTTCTTCTGCCTCCTGCAAGCTGGCATGCTCCAGCTGTCCCAATAATCCATCGAGGTAGAGGATCTCCGTTCTTGCTTGCTCGACCTGCTCGTTGACGACCTGGATGCTGTTTTTTGCCTTGTTGTAACGTTTGTAATAGGCTTGCAGGTTTTCCGACGGAGTCTTCAGCGGGTCGAGCGGAATGGTTATGGTCCCTCCGGCTTCGTCGTACCAATTGACGGTTACCAGCTCCTTGTCGCCGCGCTTGATTTGATGCATATTGGCCGTGATCATTTCACCGTACAGACGGAACTGCTCGGCATCCCTGGCATCTTCAAGCGTCTGCAGGAGTTTTTCGATTTTTTTCTCGTTCTTGTTCCGTTCCCCCGTGACGAAACGGATGAGATCATGAGCGCGCTGCTTGACCGTATCACGCAGAGCTTTTCCTTCGTAGTAAGCCTGCAGGCAAGCCTGGACTGTGGGATAAGGCGTGAGGGCTTCCGCTTCAAGGTGGGTCAGCTCTACGACATGGAAAAACGATTTTTCCCGAGTTGTCACGATCATGGGTGTATAACGCTGGGCGAGCAGGTCTTCCCGGATAGCGGAAAAGGCGTCCCAAAGGCTGTCTCGTGTAGCCAGTCCAGCCCTATGAACGATTTCCTTTGCCAAAAGGGGACTTACCCCTGTGTAGGCATCGACAATCTGCTTGTCCAAGCGTCCGGTATTCCAGTCAAGAGATGTGATAAACGCCATCTTGTCTACTTCAAAGAGATCGCGCTTGTTTTGGCCCGGCGGGGACACGTAGGGACGGCCCGGAATGACCTGTCTGTACTGGCTGATCGCCAGGGTGACGTGCATGGCACTGTCCAGGATCATACCGGAAGCGGGATCGACGAGAATGATGTTGCTGTGTTTTCCCATGACCTCCATGATGATTCTGCGCACCGTCGTGTCTCCCAACTCATCGCGTGTGCGCACGTCGATGTGGATGATGCGTTCCATCCCGACTTGCTCGATGGATTCAATCATCCCACCTTCGCAATGCTTTCGCAGCAGCATGCAGAACATCGGGGCTTCCAGCGGGTTGGTAAACTCCTCTGTCGTTACATGGATGCGCGGATAGGTAGGATTTGCGGAGAGCAACAGCTTGACGTTCTCTCCCTGTGTACGAACCTGCAGAACGATATCGCTATGGTGGGGCTGATGAATCTTGGAAATTCGCCCACCGACCAATCTATGTAATTCCTGTGCTACAGCACGGGTGACTACGCCATCGAATGCCACTTGGATTCACCTCAGTTCAAATTAGTTGCATGATGCCTTCACAGTGTAGCATAAAACGACGGTAGAGGGAGGAATGTTGTATCCTTATCACCTCCATGAGTTGACACTGCAAATAGTTGTCTCCTATAATAAATTAACGATTTTTTGGTCGTGGCTCCTATTCCTCTTGGCAGCTTGTCTGCCGTGAATCCGACAAAATCGAGACGGAATCCAGTGACGGAAGTGAACGCGATGGTACGAAGCATGACAGGTTATGGACGGAAAGAGGATGAAAAAGGAGCATTGCGCGTAACGGTGGAGATCCGTTCGGTCAATCATCGTTTTTCGGACATACAGGTTCGTTTGCCCAAAGCCTGGACGATGCTGGAGGATTCGGTTCGCAAACAGGTCGCGGCTTTTGTTCGGCGCGGACGCGTTGACGTGGCGATTGTGCTGGAAGGGGAAGCGGCTGAGACGAGATCGGAAGTTGAGATCGATTGGCATCTCGCCAATCAATTCGTACAGATTGCCAGGGAGATGGGTGAGCGCTTTTCACTGGAGACGCCATTGACACC
>DASQMM010000220.1:0-32918 GCA_035645495.1 Brevibacillus sp.
TGAGCGGATTCTACCGCGCGGGTAACCAGACGGCTTTCGATCGGCATGTCCTCTTCCATTCCCATGCGATCCATCATCGCCATGATGTTATCGGCACCGAAGCGACGCATCAGCTCATCCTGCATCGAGAGGAAGAACTGGGACGAACCTGGGTCCCCTTGACGTCCGGCACGACCGCGCAGCTGATTGTCAATACGGCGGCTTTCATGACGCTCTGTACCGATGATATGCAAACCACCCAGGTCGGCAACGCCCTCGCCAAGCTGAATATCCGTACCCCGTCCGGCCATGTTGGTCGCGATCGTCACTGCGCCATATTGACCAGCGCGGGCGATAATCTCCGCTTCACGCTCATGCTGCTTCGCATTGAGGACGTTATGCGGAACGCCTTTTTGCTTCAACATCTGGGAAAGCCGCTCCGAGTTCTCGATCGAGATCGTCCCCACGAGAATCGGCTGGCCTTTTTTATGGCGCTCTACGATGTCATTTACTACAGCGCGATATTTGGCTGCTTCTGTTTTAAACACCAGATCGGAGTAATCCGTACGCTGCACAGGTCGATTCGTCGGGATGACGACGACGTCCAGCCCGTAAATTTTCTTGAACTCTTCTTCTTCCGTTTTAGCGGTACCAGTCATACCAGCCAGCTTTTGATACATACGGAAGTAGTTTTGCAGCGTAATCGTCGCCAGCGTCATGCTTTCACTTTGCACGCGCAGTCCTTCCTTGGCTTCGATCGCCTGGTGCAAGCCTTCGCTATAACGGCGTCCGACCATCAGACGTCCGGTAAACTCGTCAACGATTACGACTTCGCCATCCTGGACGACGTAATCGACATCGCGTCTGAACAACACTTGCGCCTTCAAAGCTGCCGTAATATGGTGGTTCAGCGTCATATGCGCCGTATCATACAGGTTCTCGATATTGAATGCTTTCTCGATCTTCGCTACCCCTTCATCGGTAAGCGAAACGATTTTCAGCTTTTCATCGATGGTAAAGTCTTTTTCCTGCTCCAGACGTTTTACAAAATGGGAGCAGATGTAATACAGCTCTGTCGAACGATTGGCCGACCCGGAAATGATCAGCGGCGTACGCGCTTCGTCGATCAGGATGCTGTCGACCTCGTCAATGATCGCATAGAACAGCGGACGCTGCACCATCTGTTCCTTGTACAGCACCATGTTGTCGCGCAGGTAGTCGAAACCGAACTCGTTGTTGGTCCCGTACGTAATATCACAAGCATAGGCTTCGCGTTTTTCCTCCGCGCTCAGTCCATTCTTGTTCAAGCCTACCGTCAATCCGAGGAAATTATACAGCTGACCCATGATCTTGGAGTCGCGTTCTGCCAGATATTCGTTGACTGTGACAACATGGACGCCTTTTCCTTGCAACGCGTTCAGATAAGTCGCGAGCGTGGCAACCAGCGTCTTCCCTTCCCCGGTTTTCATCTCAGCAATGCGGCCTTCCTGCAGGACCATACCACCGATCAGCTGAACATCGAAGTGGCGCATGCCGAGAACGCGCTTGGATGCTTCGCGCACCACCGCAAACGCTTCATTGAGGATGTTGTCCAGTTTTTCGCCTTTTTCCAGACGCGCCTTGAATTCATCTGTCTTAGCACGAAGTTGATCATCAGAAAGCGCGGAGACACTGGATTCAAGCGCGTTAATCGCTTCTACGCGCTTGAACATCTTTTTGACTTCGCGCTCATTGCTATCGCCAAAAATCTTTTTTACGAGTCCTAACATGAGGACACCCCTTCCATACGCTCCTAACAAGCTGATCATCATTGCCTGTGCAGGAGAGTTGCCCATTGATTTCTACCGAATAAAATACTCTCTCAAAAAGCTATTTTAACAAATGAGTGCTCACATATACAAGTAAAGGGAGTTGCCAATAGCAACTCCCCTGTTATACGAATCATAGGATAAAAGGTTGCGTTATTTGGGCTCGATTAACCCATAACGCCCATCGTTGCGACGGTAGACGACATTGACGTCGTTGGTATCACTGTTTTGGAAGACGAAGAAGTTGTGTCCCAGCATATCCATCTGCATAACTGCTTCGTGAGCATCCATCGGCTTCAGATCGAATCGCTTGGTACGAACGATATCGATATCGATGTCTTCCTCATCCTGACCTGCCGTCAGGACAGCTACTGGCTGGGCGTGGATCATCCTGCTGTTGCTATCCACCCTCAGTTTTCGCATCAGCTTGGTTTTGTGCTTGCGAATCTGGCGTTCCAGCTTTTCTACCACCAGATCGATGGCGGCGTACATATCATCATGCGTTTCCTCTGCTCGGATAATCACTCCGTTCAACGGAATCGTTACCTCGATCGTGCCTTCTCCGCGTTGAACATGCAAGGTGACTTGCACTTCTGCCGGAAATGGCTCTTCAAAATATTTGGTAAGACGGCCGACTTTCTTTTCCACATAGTCACGAAGTGCTGCAGTGATCTGAATGTTTTCTCCACGAATGTTAAATTTCATGGTTCCAACCTCCTTCCGTCTATATGTAAAGATATTCGGCGTTATTGTAAATAATCCTGCTGGAAACTTTAAATTATCTTTACAATTCCTTCATGATCCTCTTTCTTTTCCATTAAATTTTTCCAGTACTTACTAGGCTCGTATGCTATAATAATACCAATATCCCAATAAGTCGCGGTTATCATCGCACAGGAGGACCTCATCATGATAGAGGTGAAACCTTCCCGCTCTATCATTGGCAAAACGGTGGCAAAAGACATCTACAATGAGTATGGACTCCTGCTCTTGCCGGCGGGTGTCGTCCTACATCAAAGTGATATTCGCTTGCTTCGTTCTCACCAGATATCAGCGGTATTCGTAGCAGAATCAGACTCAGTACCGGAATTACCAATGCCCTTCCCGCTGCTGATCCAAAGTGATGCAGAGGGAGCACGCCAGTATCTCCTCGCGACGAAACGAATGGAGCTTTTGTTCGAGCAGGTAGCGAGTGGAGCGGTTCCTCCTATTCAGCATTTTCATCAAGCCTTTACTCCATTGTTGGAGCATGTTTTGCCGAATTCAAGCTTCCTTCGTTTTGTGTACAGTCAAGGCGGGACGCAAAACTACCTTGCTCGCCACTCCCTTCATGTAGGGATGCTGTCCGCTCTCATCGGCAAATTGCTGGGAAAAAACGATGAGGAAGTCATGATGCTCGGGCATGCGGGCCTTTTGCACGACATCGGAAAATTGCAGGTCCCTGACGAATTACTCGCAAAGCCGGGGAGATTGGAACCCAACGAGTATGAGGTCATCAAACAGCACTCTCAGTACGGCGCCCAAATCATTCGCCAGATGGACGGTGCGGAAGAAACGATCGCCTTGTGCGCCCTGATGCATCATGAACGCCTGGACGGCAGCGGCTATCCGCATCAGCTGACCAAAGAAGCCATCCCTCTGGAATGCCAGATCATCAGCGTGGCCGACTTTTTTGATGCCATGTGCACGGATCGCGTCTATCGGTTGGGCATATCCCCTTTTGAAGCCGCCAACATCCTATGGGAGCAGGCTTGTGCCTTGAAGCTGCAAGCTTCCATCGTGTCTTTATTTATTCATTATATCGCTCAATTGTACGTCGGGACCGAGGGCGTCCTCAACAACGGAGATACCGTTGAAATTGTCATGGTACATCAGGACGAGCCGACTCGTCCACTGGTGCGACGGGGAGAAGAATTCCTCGATTTGCGCCAATACCGTTCGCTTCGCATTATGAAAATGATCGGATAACATACCAATCCCCCTGCACATATCAAAAGGCCAGGGGGATTTCATTTTGCCTACAATTTTACGACGTTGGCTGCCTGCGGACCACGATCGCCTTCCACAATGTCGAATTCGACCTCTTGTCCTTCTTCCAACGAACGGAATCCATCCGATTGGATCGCGGAGAAGTGAACGAATACGTCGTCGCCGCCTTCGCGCTCGATAAAACCAAACCCTTTTTCTGCGTTAAACCATTTCACTTTGCCTTGCATGAAAAAGCACAACCCTTTCTTATTTACCGTTTTGTAAGAAACTGGGATATTCTCCCGTGTCTGACTATATCATTCCCAATTTGGACAGTCAAATTCCTTCATTTCCCGTTAGCGGGTCGAATATTTTTTCTCTAGTTTTCGTACGACTACACGCGAGAGGAACAGCGTCAAGACGAGATATATTGCCGCTTCCGTCAAATATGGTGGATAGCGTTCAAAGGTGTTCTTGGCGACGTTCATCGCTGCGTAGTTCAGTTCAGGCGTAGCAATAACCGCTGTCAGGGATGAATCTTTTAATAGAGAAATGAATTCGTTTCCGAATGCGGGAAGCATGCGAGTAAACGCCTGCGGCAGAATAATTGTTCGCATCGCCATCCCTTTGGTCATCCCCAGTGAGCGTGCTGCTTCCATCTGTCCAGTGTCGATTGATTGAATCCCTGCCCGAAAAATCTCCGCAATATATGCCGCCGCATTCAACGACAAAGCGACAAAACCAGAATAAATCGCATCAGGACTACTTTCTCCCGGAAATAATAATCGCCAAATCGAGGGGATGATCGCGGAGTGGATCAACAAAATCTGCACCAGCATCGGCGTCCCTCGGAACAACTCAACGTAGATCGAGCAAATCGAGCGCAAGATCCGTATGCCCGACATCTTCCCAAGACTGACAAACAACCCCAAGATAGTTCCACAGACGATAGCAACCACGGTAAGCAGAATCGTGACCATAACGCCCTTGTAAAAAAGCTCTCGGTAATCATAAATGACGCTCCAGTCCAAACGTCCCTTCCTCCTTTACACACGCTGTCAACGTTTCGGCTGTTGCTGTCAGGCTGCGGGTGCGCCCCATTCTGACGCACCCGACCTGTTCTGTGTGCTTTATTGGTTGCCGAAGTATTGGTTGTAGATTTCCTGGAGCTTGCCGTTTTCCTTGATCTTTTTCAGACCGTCATTGATTTTGTTCAAAATCTCGGTATTACCCTTTTTCACCATGATGCCGTAGTATTCTTTTTCAAAGGATTGGTCATCGACCAGCTTGAATTTCTTGCCCGGGTTTTTCTTCGCGTAGAACGCAATGACCCCGTTATCCCCTACTACTGCATCGACGCGTCCATTAAAGAAGTCGTCGACGGAGGAAGGCATGTCGTCATAGCCTTTCAAGCCCGAGTACGTATTGCCAAACGCTTTTTTCACCACTTCTTCTCCCGTAGTCGCTGCCTGCACGCCGATGTTCTTTCCTTCTAAGTCAGCCAGTTTCGTCACTGGGGAATCCTCGGGAACCAGGATCAACTGATTGGCCACGAAGTAGGAGTCGGAGAAGTCATACTTTTCTTTTCGCTTGTCGGTGATGGTAATCGAGGAGATCCCGATGTCTACCGTCCCTTTGTCCAACCCGTCAAAGAGTGGGTCCCATCCCGTATTGCGCCATTCGATCTTGAAGCCTCCCGCTTCCGCAACAGCGTTCATCACATCGATGTCATGGCCTGTGATCTTGCCATCGGCCTCCAGTACCTGGAACGGCGGATAGGCCGCGTCCGTCCCGACCACGTACACCTTCTCTCCGGATCCACCCGACGACCCGCTGCTTGGCGCCGCGCCAGATCCACAGCCTGCCGCCACCATTCCGAAACCAATCGTCAGCGCAAAAGTTGCCAGCCACTTCTTTCCTAGTTTCATGTCATAACCCCCTAGATCTGTCTGATTCATTTTTGTCCCCAACCATGTCCACAAGAAAATCACGCGGTATTTGGCATTCTCCACAGAGTTATCCACATTATCCACATGACGTTGTGCACAAGCTGGGTATAACCTTCTGCTCGCAAATGGGCAGGCAAGGCAGAAGATTCGAAAAACTACGGCAAAAAGGACTCCCGCCAGATATACTTCTATCTGATATAAGGGAATCCTGCTGCATATGACCTGTAAATTGAGGAAATCGTCAAATTATTCTTCCTTGTCTGCTAAAACCATGATTTCTACGCGACGATTGCGAGCCCTGTTCTCTGCGTTGGAGTTGTCTACCAGCGGCTTGTGCTCTCCCCAGCCAGCTACGGTAAAGCGGGTAGCAGGCAGCTCGTGCACGTCGACCATCTCACGCATTACCGCGATGGCACGTGCCGAGGAAAGCTCCCAATTGGACTTGTAGGCACTGCGCCCGATCGGCACATCGTCGGTATACCCCTCGATGCGCACCAAATGGGGGTATTGCTGCAGCACACCAGCTACAGTCGAGACGATTTCTTTGCCTTTTTCCTGCAAATCAGCGGAGCCGCTCCCAAATAGAATCGTCTCCGGCAGGCGAATACGCAATCCTTCCGCTGTCTCCTCGAAGTCGAGATTCAATTCGTTCAAGGCTGAGGAAAGCTGAGTCCGCACTTTCTCCATGTCGCGCTCTCCCGTCTCGTGGGAGCCTAGTGGCGGCTGCGGTACAGGCGGCGCTTCTCCCTGGCTCTCCAAGGCCGCATCCTCTGACAGTGTCTTCTTCCGCGCTTCCAGCTGATGCACTTCGCGTTGCAATTCCAGCTTTTGCAGGTTCAACAAGTCCAGGCTCTCATGCACCTGATGAAGATTTTCCTGCTGCTTGGCCACTTCCTTTTTCGCCTCTTCCCGCTCTGTCCGGATTGCCGTCGAAGAGGAAGCAGCGATAATCACTACAATGATGAACAGCAGCGTAATCAGGTCACTGTAGCTGAGCAGCCAGCTTTTCTCCAGCTCCTTCTCGTCGTACAGCCGATCGTCATGCATAGTGACCCTGCCTTTCAATCGTTCCTCTCATGCTGCCTGGCTCTCTCACCAAAACCAGCTTCTGGTCTTCCGGCAGAAACGAATTCAGTTTTTCAAACAGCAGACGCGGTGTTTCCATCCGCTGCAAGCCGACACAACCTTCGATGTAGAGCCTTTTTTCAAACATCTCCTGGTCGTAGATATCCATCAGGCGGTAATAGCACGGCAGAGCCAGCATATTGGCCAGCAAGGCACCGTACAAGGTCGCGACGACCGCTGTACTCAGGCTTAGACCAGTCTGCGAGAGATCTTCCAGGCTTCCGAGAACCCCTGTCATCCCGAGCAGCGTTCCCACCAGCCCCATGCCGGGAGCAAGCAAGCTAATCAGGCGAAAAAAGCCACCGGCCTGCTGGTAGCGATACTGCTCTCCTTTTAGTTCGTTCTCCAGCACCAGGCGAAGCTCTTCCTCACTCACACCTTCGATGGCCAAGAGGCTGCCGCGCTGGACGAAGGTATCGCGCTCTTGCTGCAGCTCCTTCTCCAGTGTGATCTGCCCTTGCTCTTTTTGCACCAGCGCGTAGTAGTAGAAGCGCTTGATGGTTTCCTCGACGTTTCCTTGGCGGCCGTGGATCAAGAGGCGGATCATGCTACGCAGCTTTACGTGCTTGCGCTTGATCGCGTAGGAGATCAGGATGGCCAGGGCGACCATTTCAAGGGCGGCGAGGTTGAGGAGGTCGGAGAGATTGCCGTTGAGGTAGACGGCGTGTATAAAAACGAGGAGGACTGTAAATATGAGGAGTATGGAGCGGCGTTTTGTTGACAAGGGTGTCACCTTCCTAGTAGATTGCGAAAAGATGAGATTATTATAGCAAAAGTTGCTATTGATCAGCGTATATGTACAGGTGATCGCAGTAATGAAAGGAAGCGGATAAGACGATAAACATAAAGAAAGCCAATCGACAGCGAGGTGAACATATGAACGCAATTCAATTGCAACAAGCGGTTAATATCAGTTTGACCAAGCAGGTGCAGGAGACGGCGCAAGCCCAGGCAGCGATGCTGTTGGAGGGGTTTGCACAGACACAGCAGAGTGTTCAGGCAGTACAGGCGCAACATCCGTCGTTGGGGAAAGTAGTCGATGTAAAGGTATAATCAATCATATGGTTCAAGAAAACATCCCCCGGATGCCATCGTCGAAGAGAAGAAGTTCTCTTCTGACACTCCAAGGGATGTTTTCGTCGTTTTAATTTTTTTTATCAAAAAATGCTCCGTAACCAGTCAACCCGCTACCATTATAATAATCTCTGGCCACTTTTTTTTGTCGAAAATCCTGTAGCTTCTGCTTGATGAGCTCTTTGCGACTCTCCATCTTCGGCATCATGCTCAAATTAAGCTCTTGCATTTCCTCCAGCTTCTGTTTTTGCATGACAGAAAACATATAACCGTTAGAAACGATATGCTGCACATCTTGTATCAATATTTCCCGATCGTCAAGGAGTTTGTCCCAATCCTCAGGCTCGGAGTCCTCTTGTTCTACTAGATGTGCCAGATGCTGTGTCTTGTCAAAGAGAGTTTCCAGTAATTGATCAATCTTCTGTTCCATCATCCTAGTCACCCCTGGTTCTTCGCCAACATGATGGCTTCCTTCCAGGTATCGCGAAATTGAACAAACAAATCTTCAATTTCCTCCAAGATTTCGATGTCTTTGCGCATATTCGCCTCAACAGTGCGTCGCAGCATGTAATCATACATTCTATCGAATTCCTGAGAAATCGGGTAATCCTTATTTAAGGAATTGATTAGCTCGTACAAGATGTTTTGAACCTTGATGCACAGCTCATGGGTTTTCGCATAATCTTTATCAATCAAAGACTGTTTTGATTGTTTAATGAATTTGATTGCGCCATTATAGAGCATCAAGGTCAACTCTGAAGGAGTAGCTGTTGTTACCTGATTCTGTTGATAGGTCTGCGCAGCATTGTGTAACATCTACATCTCTCCTGTTATTTTTGTCCTAACATTTGAGCAAACCAACTGCTTTGAGACTGAGCTTTTGACATCATCGTCTCCATGTTAGCAAATTGTTTGTAATAGCGATCTTCAATATCTTTGAGGCGATCTTCCCAACGGTTGATTTCATCCTGTGTATCTTTGATCTTTTTACCCAGGAAGCTGTCATCATAGGTGGATGCAGAGGTTACGCTTCCTGCTTCACTTGTTACCTTGTTGATGACCTTTGTCAGGGAACTGTAAAGGCGTTCGGCAATCCCGCTTTCTTTGTATTTGGTTGCGGGATCATCGCTATTGCTAAATGCAGTAAACAATTTTTGAACATCTGCACCATTGTTGCGAATAGCAGCTCGAAGCTTGGCCTCGTCTATATACAGCTTTCCATTTTCTTGATAGGCATTCTTGCCTACTGGCGGCCCACCGATCCCGATTTCGGAAAGTGTATCAAAAGCTGCGTTTACTCCAGAACCACTTAAAACCGTGCTGAGCGCGCGACGCATCTCGTTGAGTCCGTTTGTTAAGGTTGCATCACGGAGGAGCACCCCTGATCTCGCCATATTCTCCAGTTTCTCAGCTGTTTTATCAGGCAATGCCTCTTTCTCGTCGTCCAAAAGCGGATTATAGCCTCTATGACGAGGCTCCGAAATTTTTTCATTTATTTTTGCGATGATTTCATTGTATTTGGTAACAAAGTCAGAGATGGTTTTAAAAACAGCATCTTCATCTACCGCATTGGTCACATTGATGGCCGACCCATTGTTTTCCTGTTTCAGGGTAAACTCTACCCCGTCGAAGGTGACACGATTGGTGTCGGATTCATACGTAATCCCATTTATGACGACTTGCGCTTTTTGACCGGCGCTTCGCGTCGACGAGGTTAGATTGGTACCATTAGTTACCCCTAGCTTGCTTCCATCTCCTGATACGGTGACAGCAAACTGGTTTTCTGAAAGGGCGTTTCCATCTTTGTCTACTTGGCCTTGTCCCAACGAAGCACCTTTCGCAGAGGACAGTAGTAATTGTCCATCGACGAACGAAGCTTCTACTGAGCCACCAGTCTTACTTTTGATGTTGGCAATGATGGTGTTAATGGACTCGGTACCTTTCACATCAATGGTTGCCCCGTTAATTTTCAGACTGAAGTCGTTGCCGCCTATTGCCTTCGTCGGGTCCTTAACCGTACTATCTACCTTCAATGCTACAGCAGCCGGCATTTCCGCTTTCGCCAGCTGTTTCACTTCAACGGCATATGATGAGTACTTTGGCGTACCTACCACTTTTGTCGAGGCGATGCTATCGTTTTCGGAAGTTGCTACTTTTTTATTGAAATTCCCAGAAAAGCGAAGAGAGTCAACAGAAGTACGCAGCTCCATCAGCAAGTTGTTCATATCACGATAAGCATCCCGTTTCCATTCGATGCTCTGCTTTTCACGAATGAGACGATTCATCGGCTCTTTTCTGGTCTTCATCAACTCTTTTACCATTGTCTCTGTATCTAGCCCAGAAGCCATACCCGTAAATCGTATCGTTGGCATACTCTCAACTCCTATCTTTTCTCATCGACAAGCAATCCGACCATTTCATGGAACTTCGCGACCATATCCATTACTTTTTTGGATGGAACTTCCCGGATAACCTCTTGTGTCTGGTCATTGATGACCTGGACGTAATACTCGTTCAATTCCTCATGCAAGGTAAATTTCACATGTGTGTTTGTCGACTGTAGCCACTTGTTGATTCCGTCGATCTCCTTGCTTAATTCATCCTTGGATAGGACCTTTTCTCCCGCATGATTGGTTTGCACCGGTCTAGTTGTCGAATTTGGATGAGCTGGTGCTCCCTCGGAAAATGCGGCTTGTCTACCAAGCGTTGCTGCTTGTACACCGATTTCCATATCCTTTACCCTCCTAATAAAAGAAAACACTCTTACTAGAAGTATCGGATAAAAGCGAACCTTCATTTATGTTCTGCACAAAATTTCCTATTATAAAACAATTACCCTCTTTTCAGAAGGTGTAAACGTTCCATTGCTTTTTTATAGTTATGTTTGGCAGACAGTTCGTAAAAGTGTACGGCTTTCGCATTATCTCCCACTACCTCATAGTAGACACCCAGGTTGTACGCTGCCAAAAAGGAACCGGTCCCGACAACACCACCCGTTTCCTTGTGCTCCCCCAGTTCCAAACAGCGTAGAAAAGATGTTTCGATGCGGGGAAGCTTGTCTAGGTGAGCCGCAACATTGCCCAGTACGTAATCCATGTAAAACATTCCACTGGCAAAGTGGAAATCAGAATGACGTGAAAGACGATGCTGTTCAGCCTGTATAAGCTCGTACCCTTGATCAAGCTTGCCGACTTGCATCAAATTGTACAGATAGTCGACGATCAGCACAGGTAAATACCCTTCTTCTCCTGACGTTGCCTTGTACGCTTGGGAAAAGTAACGATCTGCCTGAACAAAGTCCTGCTTGTTTTTATGCTCCCGGGCGATTTGCATGAGCAAATAAGGGTTATTGGGATCGTTCTGCAGTTCTTGCAACAGCAAGGGCAAATTGCGTTCCGTTTTATCGGTTTGAAAGTAGCCTTCGTGATGCACTGTAATCCCAGTCAAGCGATGAGGCAGATCAGATACTACCTGCTCGTGGATCCGTCCTTGATATTTCACGCCTTTGGGAAACAGTCTGGAAATGGCCGCCTGCGAATAGCGAATCTCCCCATTATCCATATACTTGCTCACAATCGTAACCCGGCCAATTGCAGGAGGTCCCGAGGCGAATTCGCGAATCAGATGCGCCGTTTCAGATGCCAGGTGCTCGTCGGCATCCAACACCAGGATCCAGTCCCCTGTCGCTTGTTGCAGCGCGTGGTTGCGAGCGTCTGCGAAGCTGTTTGTCCAGGTGAAATCATATACGGTAGCTCCGCAGTCGGTGGCGATTTGCCGAGTATTGTCAGTCGAGCCCGTGTCGACAACGATCATTTCGTCTATGTAGTCTTTAACACTCAATAAGCAATTTGCGATATGTGATTGTTCGTTTTTTACAATCATGGCGAGGGAAATTTTAGTCATTTTACGCTCCGATCACCGTTTAGTTGCTTTATCCATTTCCATACTTTTGATAAGGGTTTGAAACATTTCGGTCAATCCTACTTCAGCTGCCCATCCTAGTTGATTCAACCTGGAGGTATCCAGACAAATTTTCACTGTCGGATTATACCCATATTTTTCGTTCTCCTCCAAGTGAAAAACTACCTCCGTGTCGGAACCGCAGGAAGATACCATCTTGGCCATGTCTCGAATGGAAATACTTGTATCCATATTCGCTACATTATACGCAGATCTGTCTGTCCCTCTTAACAAAATAGTAAACAGAGCCCTGATAGCATCACTGGTATGGCAATAATTTCTCGTTGTGCTTCCTTCTGTATGCAAAACAATGTTTGTTTTCTCTATTACACTTCTGGCAAACTGTGCGAACACCCGATTATCGTCATAGGAGACGCCTGCTCCGAATGTCTGTGTAAGTCTTGCTATTTTGACTGGAACGCCATATTGTGAGGAAAATGCACAACAAAGATTCTCAGCCATCCGTTTACTTTCTGAATAACTGCTTCTAATCGATAAAGGATCGATGTAGCCTGCGACTTCCTCTCCTACAGGCTCTTCAGAGTGAAGAGTTCCATAAACCTCCAGCGAAGACAGATATACCATGCTTGCTATGTTTTTTGTTTTGGCAAGGTCTAATACATTTTTTGTTCCGTTTATTGCCGTGTCAATGGTCTCAACGGGATGCTCAACAAAGTATTGGGAAGAAGTAGCACTAGCTCCGTGAAGAATATAATCAATGGATTCGGGTACTTCTGGAATGTGTAGGACATCTCCTACGACAATACGTAAGTTTTCATGATCTACAAGCTTGCCAAAAGTCGATTTTGCTTTATCCAAATTGCGGACTAGTGCAAATACAGTGACGTTAAATTGATGAAACCTATTCAAGTACATCAACGATTTAACGATTAAGGACCCCAGCAAACCGGTAGCGCCTGTTACAAAGAAAGACTTATTTTTTATCTCCGGAAAATGAGTCAAGTGTAAAGCGATTCTCTCAATATCCTTTTGTAGTATGGAATTGCCAGGAGCTTCAACGGACATACGCTCATCATCCTTATAGTCCAAAAATTTGTGAATTCTCGCGCGCCTCATAAATGGCTCTGAAAATATAATAATCAGAAGGTGTGGTAATTTTAATGTTCTCCACCGGACCGTCGACTGTATGCAATTTGTGTCCGTAATGCATCATTAATGAAGCTGAATCAATCATATTAGATAGATTGTCTGAAATCGCTTTTTCGTGGGCTGCCATAATATCACTGAGGTAAAAGCTTTGCGGCGCTTTCGCAATTTTAGCGTATTTGCGGCTTGGGATATCCACGATTTCGTTATTGTCGTTCGTATGAATCACTGTTTCAACAACTTTTGTTACGGTAATTGCTGAGCCGAATTGTTTGACAGCTGCGATGTTATCCGAAATCAGTTTATCATTAATCAAAGGTCTGACTCCGTCATGAATCAGTACGATTGTTTCTTCCGGATTATCGCAAGACTCATAGATGGCCTTCAATCCGTTGTATATGGACTGCTGACCTGTTTCACCGCCGGAGACAACCCAACGTACCTTTTCAAAATAATGGTGTTTTAACTGTTCCTTTAAGTAGCCGATCCAGCTCTCGCGACATACCACTGCGATACTGTCAATTTCCTCGCTGTATTCAAAATGTTCCAAAGTATGAATGATGACAGGCTTTCCAAATAGATTTAAGAATTGCTTTGGTTTTGACTTGCTATTCATTCTTGAGCCTGTACCACCTGCAAATATCAGCGCTGTCGCCATCTGAGAATCCTCCCTATTAAAACCGTATCATTTTTCATGATTTTGTTAACTCACTCGGCTCAATAAATTTAAAACTGGAGCATGGAATATGGCTTGTCCTTTCATGTTCAGGCGGAGGAGTCATATAGTCCCCATAAATGGATTTCAGGTACCAATCGTAGTCCGTAAATCCCAAGAATTTGTACCCTTCAAATTCATACTCGCTTAATGAACCAAATAATTCTCGCGGAAAACCATACGAATGCTTTTTCGGGTGGGGCGAGCACATATGGCGAACAAGGATAGACTGCTCATTTTTGTTGCATATTTCAGCAAGCTTATCTCTTGCTTTAAAGATTTTGTCCTTACTGATCTTTGAAATAATCCTGTAATAGACTCGCAATAGGATATTGGGGTGTACTACTTTTCCAACCTCGGACCAGAGCATTTTTCGAAGACAATAGCATAAGAATTTGTGAATGACTCTCCCTAAAGATGAATCAGGTACACTGTCCATCGTAAAGATATCAACAAATACCCCATTCTTCGCTTTAATATGCTCATGTCCTGCACGATGGTACTCCGTGCCTTTACGAAGCATTCTCGCATAACCCCATCTATAATGCTCGTCAGTCTTGTAATCTTGTAGAAAGAAGCATTTGTGATTCAATTCCTGTTCGCAGACTTCCTTGAATCGCCAATAATCTTTTCGAAGAATCACAATATCTGCGTCAGGATCCCAGGGAATAAAGCCTTTGTGTCGGACCGCTCCTAAAAAAGTACCCCCATCAAGGGAGTATTTAATGTCATATTTTCTGCAAATGCGGTCTATTTCAACTAAGATCTCCAGCATATTCATTTGCATGTTGCGCAATTCAGAAGGTGGGAGTTCAATAGACCGCACTTCTTTTCTCATTGCGTATCTCATAATACCTCGTTGTTCTCGTTTTAAATTTCAACTAGTTGTGTTTTATTTTTTATCAGAACGCACCTTAAGTCTCTTTCTTTCAAGACATTGGATGCAAATTCATGAGCCGCTTCTGGACCAACAAAATAGACAATATCCTTGTCTAAGTTTGGGATATCTTTAGATGTCAGAATGGGAAATCCTTCATATTTTCCTGTAGAATATTCATCAATGACAGCCATCATATTCCAATCTGGAAAGTAATCTTCTATGATATGGTGCAGATTCATTGTCTCACCACGTAAACCCCACAGAGCGTATTTCATTGGCTGCGATTTTTCTGCGATACGATTGAGTGACTCAAGTAAGTCTTTGTTGTATACCGCTCTTTCTCTATTTTCATATAGGCTGCTGCAATCATAAAGAAGTTGGTTTTCTTCAAATGCTTTCCGTATTCTGTAAATAAATTGTTTCTTGATCAGTTCTTTATCCGCTTCATATTCTACAGGAGCTGGGTCCCAGTCTATCTCACCAAACTCACTAGGTGTATAAAGCGGCAAATATTTATCGATCCAAGAAAACCTTCCATCAAAATTATCGCTGACCAATATGACGGGAATTCCCAAAGCCATACAAGGAGCTGCGGCATGTAGCCTTGAGGTAACAACCAGCCTCGCATTATTTTCATAATGCTTAAGCTGATTCACGCCCATTTCGTAATAATTCCGCGTTTCTTCATCTGTCAAATATATACCATCCGAACTCCGAGGAATATGGGGCATGTGTGTCACGAACTCCGCATTGTCCAGAAGGTGATCAGGAATATACGGGGTAAGGCTTTTCGGGCAATCGACGAAGTAGATTTTGCCGTTCTTCGGAGTTGTTTTCCGCTTTGGCAATGTAGCCGTTACACAACCAGACAAATATGCACGTATGTTGTAGCTTCTCAATACTTTCAGTGTTTCTTCGTCGCGGCAGCCGATCGGTTCATACGTTTTTAGTTGCTGCACTAGTTCGGTATCTAATTTACGTGTATGTAAGTGAAAGCTTACAAACACAGGAATAATCTTGTCTGATACGGGAAGTGCATTATTATGTCGATACTCACCAAAGATCATATTGTAACAATTGAACGGTAGAATCACATAATCTCCATCATATAATTTTGATGTGTATTTGTTTACTTTTACTAACTCAGACTCCGGAATACCCATTTCTTCATACAGCTTAACCATCGCATAAGACTGTATGGGATCCCCCAGGTTCGTCCATTTATTGCCCCCGGTTCTAACTGCTTTTTTATATTCGATTATGCCGTACTTCATGATTTCCACCCACCCGACTGTATCGCTATTTCGTGTATATGGTTCAAACAAGCATGCTGACGATGCGCTTGTGGATTTTTTGTCCACTGGAACCGTCTACATTTGCGATCGAATTTTTTAAGTCCGTCATGCGGGCATCCTTTTTCTTGTCTGTACCGTTTATCACCATGTTGCAAAAATCTTCGATGCCAAAACCATCTTTAATAAAATAGGAAGAAAAGTGATCAAAAACACAAAGTCTTTCTTTCTTCATTTCACTCTTCCCGTTGAGAAATAAGACAGGCTTCCCTGTAGCAATATACTGCCGCGCCCACGAGCTTATATCACTAATCATGCCATCAGATACGACCGTAGCCGGTAATGTAGATGATAATCGATCGATAATAGCATTGTCGCTGTTCTCGACCATATGGATAATTTCTCTAAACTCGTCATGCAAATCGGGTCTCATTGAGGAAATAGTTGCTTCCAAAAGCGGGTGCGGTCGCCAAATGAGAACTAACTCTGGGTAGGATAAAATTGTAGAAATCCTATCCTTTAATTCAATCAGGTAATTGGGGTAACTTAAGAGCGAACCGACACTGCTATTTAAAACAATGGATTTTTTATCTATTATCTTTTCTGTCCAAGTTGTCGGTATGTCTACTTTCATATTGTTGATATTTGCAATCATATCGAATTTCGGAGAACCCAGTGCAAGAAGTTTGTTTTCTTTGACTCCAGATTCCATGTACAATTTTTTATGCATATTGGACTGAACTATAATTTTGTCTGTTGCTGGCAAATTAGCTGTTAAATGCTTTTGAGCAAATGACTGCACATCAGGGTAAGCACCAGAAATAAAATAAGGAACGTAGACAAGCATTTGCGTATTCTTTTTCAGATTATAGGAATAAAATTGAGGTTCAACGGAAGTAACCAGATTATACTCATCAAAAGGGTTATGAATATAAATCACGTCTGGATTGTGTTTGCTGACATCATAATTGTCATAATGAACAATTGGGACATAATCAGGAAACTCTCCACCCTCATAGTGAAACGCTCCGAAGCTGCGGTCCGGATTTCTGTCATAATAGGGGATCGGTACAACAATCGCGTTGCATCTTTCATCCTCACTTGCTGCAAGCCAAATGCTTTCAAGTGAATCCCACATACTTGCCTTATAGGGCATAAACACAACTTCCAGCTTTACCTCTGATTCTCTGGCAAGATCCTTTTTCAGCAATCCAAGCAGGCTCTTGCATTCTTTTACGGCCTGGGCAGCGGACTGTCCGTTTACAATCGTGCCATTAATTGCTTCAAGCAAATGTTTTAGCCGTGTTAACGTTTTATCATAAACAGCAAAGCGCTCTGTAGAAAGCCCTGCTTGAAGAGTGTCAGAAATAGAATTGACCGCTGCCACACAATCTTCAAGCACTACAAATGCCTGTCGTGATTGTGTATTTGATGCATATTTAATTCCCTCCCAAAGTGTAGAGAGAAGATCAACAATTTGATCTCGAACGTGTTTTCTCATGGTAGCCTCCGTCTCATTACCAAATGAATAGAGCGATTAAAATCTCATTATCCTAAGGCCCAGTCAAATGGACTGAAGAAATGCTTCTAATTCCGCCTTGGTAGCTTCTCGCCACTCTTGCCGCTTATCCCGGTCATATTGAAAATCCAACGCTTCCTTCAATTTGGCAACTACTTTTTCCCCAGTTAAATGGATGACCGGCGAGAAAAACTCCTCTTTGATGAATAAGCGACCGAATTGCGTCAGTTTTTCGTTCCATACAAGCCCGACGGTTGGAATATCCAAAGCATAGGCGGAAATACAAGCGTGTAGCCTAGCCGCGATGACCCCTTTAAACATTTTAAGAGTATCCAATAACTCCGCTGTACTGACCGGACGAGGGACAAATTTATCTTCCGGCGAGTAACCGAGGCTGTCCAGCAATTCAAGACCGAATTTGTAGTCCGAAGTCAATCCATTTGAGAACAGCTTCCACGGCATTCCGTTTTGTTCCAGACTCTGTATGATTTCTTGGTATAAACGTATGACATCCGATTCAGAAAAATCGATGCCATACCTTCTGAAGTTATCGCTTCGGATCACGCCCACACCGACTATATCTTGAGGATTTTTGGTGATCCGATAACATTCAGGTATCCAGAAGGCCGGGTCGCCAACAGCGCGAATCGTGATGTCGGTATTGGACATATACTTGTCACGCAGCAGTTCATAATCATCACGGACCGTAATTTTTTTGACGCATGGTCGATTGATTGCCGCCTTCAGCTTCTGGCAACGAATGTCTTCCTCTGAATAGCCCTCAACCCCCATCGCACTCATCATGACTGGTATCCCCATATCATCCGCGATTTCCGTCAAGAGATCTATCAAGTAATTAAGTCCCTGTGTCTGGTATTTGATGAATGCTCCCCCGGTAAAGATGATCGCATCTGCACCATTCAACCAGGTTTTATAATAATGGAACAGCTTCACTCGGGAAGATGTGTACTCGGCCCAATAACCCAAAGCCTCTCCGTTAGGTAGCTTGGAAAACGGCTTCTGCAATTTTCCGATCAGATTCGAACTGTAAAAAGGAACCTTCAGATACTCTCTGCAATAGGAGTCATAAGGGTTCATATCGACAAAGTATGGCTCTATGCCCTCTACTCCACATTCCCTAATCAAGTATTCGGTCGTTTCCGAAATGATTTGATCCCCAATATTGTTGAAATTATTCAACCCGACTAGGGCGACTCGTTTAACCTTTTTGCCAAGCTGCCCAGCATGCGCATTCATCGTCATTCTTCCCCTCATTAAGCTCGCTCGGCACATTTACAGTTTGAAATGCATTCAACAGGTTACTGCTGAAGTTGTTTCAACGCAATAGAATCGGGATAATACTTCCGAGCTGTTTCATAAAGTTCCTGCAGACTGCTATGACGCCGCGTTCGTTTCGCCAACTCTATGGAAGCCTCATAAATCCGAAAATCAGTTGGGGCAAGGGAAAGTGCCTTCTGTAAAAACAGCCATGCCTGATCATCCAAGCCGTTTTGCATCAAGCAATCCCCTACTTTGAACGTAATATCTGCCAGCATATTCTCAGGAACACTCTCTACCTGTTCGAGATACTGATTGTAGAACAGATAGGCATCCGCATATTTGTCTTCGTAATAAAGATAGTTCCCCATCTCCAGCAAAAGATCGAATCGCTTCACGAGATCGCCTAGGATGTGGTAGTCGGTGACATGCAACGTCCCACTCATATACATCATAAACGTGTACAGTTTCTTTTTGTCTATAGTAACGGGTGATAGATCCCCATAAATATTCGCTGTTAATTGACGCATTTCCGGATAAGCGGAAAATACAGTTTCCAATTCTTTGACCAGACTCTGATTCTTCTCCATCCACGCGGCTGCAATAGCCCCATATGCATGCTCTGCTTTTTTCGTCTGTTCGTAGAGCGCAAGGAATCGAGTACATGCAGCCTTCCGGTCTCCTGTCAGGAATTGAAACAAGGCAACGTATTCCTGCAAGGATGGATGCTCCACAGGCAAGCCCGCCAACAAAGTCTTGGCTATTTCCGTTTGGTTGGTATCCAAGGCGGCTCGCAGCAGATAGAGCCGATCCTTTGTAGTGTTGAGATCGTATATTTTTCTGAAAAAGGAATACACAGCATCAGATTTTTCATGTCGGCCTAATACACTCATTAAATTCTGCAACGATGAATAATAATACTTGTCAATTTGTAGTGCTTGCACATGGTATTGTACGCACGAATTCCACTCTCTCAGTTTGCTGTACAGATGTCCTACCGTAGATATTACTTTGCCGGCGGATGCCAGTGCCCCGGTTTGGGCGATAGATGACTGATTTAGTAGCTTTAAGCCCGTCTGATAGGCTTGTATTGCGTCTCTGTAGCGATTCTGTTTCTTGTAAAAATCGCCCAAATACATGCGGAAATCGGGATAATTCGGGTATGCTTTAATCGCTTCATCTATGACTTGAAAAATCTCTTTATCTGGTTTGTTCAACTGAATCATACAATGAAAGATGTTGACATAGTTCTTTTCATAAATGCCCTTTAAATGAGAATTGCGGTGCTGCTGCGCTCGGCGAGCATAATCAAGCGCTTGTTCAAACTGCTGGTCCAACAATAACGACTCCGATATATAGAACAGCACATCAAAACTATCAGGTTTTCTTTGCAGTTCCTGAAACAACAGTTCCAAATTTCGTTGACTTTTCTCTTTTTCCTGGACAGTTTCTTCGCTGTAGCCGGTGTGAATAATGGTAATATCGTTTTGCACGTCCAGAGCATTGGCCGATCTGTCCAGCCTGACGATCCGCTCATGTACCGCCCCTACATAGCGAATTTGCGAGTGATTTTTGAAGATGCGAATATGCTGGTTGGACGACGTGATTTTCCCTGTCTTTTTCTCCACATTGCTCATCATGCAAATAATCATATCGAGCTTTTTCTTATCCGCTTCCTTGATTGCCTTTGGTACGTATTTGACACAATCGGGAGCGAAAAACTCATCCGCATCCAAAAAAATGACCCAATCTGATTTGGCCTGCTCGATCGCGAAA
This sequence comes from Brevibacillus sp., assembly GCA_035645495.1. Lineage (GTDB taxonomy): Bacteria > Bacillota > Bacilli > Brevibacillales > Brevibacillaceae > Brevibacillus. The sequence goes on from DASQMM010000220.1 coordinate 20,431, forward strand.
TTGCGAGCAGCGGAAAAATCGTTGATCCATTCAAACAAGAACACCTTTGCCCCGTAGCTTTTCGCTACGTCCACAGTACGATCTGTTGATCCTGTATCGACTACAATGATTTCCGAAACGATGTCTTTCACGCTGTCCAGGCAAGTTGGCAAGTTCTTTTCTTCATTTTTTGTAATGACACAGGCAGATATCTTCATGGAAAGCTATGTCCTTTCTGAAAGAAAATAAATTTTAAAAAAGAGAGCAAGGAATCCCTGCTCTCTTTTTTCAGGTATAAAGCGATTAACGGAGAAGCTGCAGAACGCCTTGTGGCAATTGGTTTGCCTGAGCCAGCATCGCTTGAGCAGCTTGAGTAAGGATGTTGTTTTTCGTGAACTGCATTTGCTCTTTCGCCATATCTACGTCGCGGATACGGGATTCAGCAGCAGTCAGGTTTTCAGCCGTGATGTTCAGGTTGTTGATAGTGTTTTCCAAACGGTTTTGGTTCGCACCCAGGTAAGAACGTGCGGAGCTGACTGCGTTGATTTGAGCATCGATACCGCTCAATACAGTTTTTGCACCAGCTTGAGTGCTCAGATCCCATGCGTCAACAGCAGTGTATACAGCGCTCAGGTTGAAGCTTCCTGCGTTCAGACCGAGAACTTGATTAGCCTCTTGACCGATTTGCAGAGAGATTGTACCTGCAGAACCATCCAGCAGCTTGATGCCGTTGAATTTGGTGTTGTCTTTGATGTTCTCGATCTCTTTTGTCAGCTCAGTCAGCTCTTCGTTGATGCGTTTCAGGTCATCTGTTGCGCTGTAAGTACCGTTCGCAGCTTGTGTAGCCAATTCTTTGATGCGAACCAGCATATTGTTTACAGTTTGCAGAGATCCCTCAGCTGTTTGAACCAGGGAGATACCGTCTTGTGCGTTGCGGGAAGCTTGCTCCATACCGCGGATTTGTGCACGCATACGCTCGGAGATGGAGAGACCTGCAGCGTCGTCAGCCGCACGGTTGATGCGGTAGCCGGAAGACAGTTTCTCAACGTTTTTGGACAGGTTGCCAGCGTTTACGCCCAATTGACGGTGCGTGTTGATCGCAGACATATTGTGTTGGATAATCATGTACAATTCCTCCTTGAGAGTTCGACAGTCACGTCCCTGTGACTGTTGCTAAATTTTGAGATCAGTCGCAATCGCGCGCTTGTGAACTAATCCCTACAATTCTATTATCGGAATCTCCTAAACAGCTTGTTAGCATATTTAGAGTTTTTTCTGCTTTTTTCTGCAAAAAAATAAAAAAGATGATCTACTGACCATCTTCTGATTTCTGATTCATCTGCATGAGTTGCTTTACAACTGACCAATCGCTTTGATTCTGTGTCGCCAGCCTGTTCTCTTCCTGGATCGCATCATAAATCTCCTTGCGATACACATCCAGCTTCCGAGGTGCCTCGATCCCGATGCGCACCTGGTCTCCTTCAACCGAGATAATCTTGATTTCAATGGTGTCACCGAGCATTATGGATTCATTCTTCTTTCTAGAAAGGACCAGCATGTCTGGACACCACCTACTCTTGATCCGCAGCTTGTTGCCCAAACAACGGCTGACGGATGGAATACGTATCTTCTGGCAAGATGATTTGTCTACCCATTCGATTGCCTAGATTCACCACGATGGGAGCTTTTAAATTGACTGTAGCCTGATGATTGCCCCGGATCGTGACAATTGAAAACACCGCAACAGGTGAATCCTCATTCAGATGAAGAGCTTCCTTGGACGCATCGGTTAGCGAAAACTGGTACTCAGGAAAGAATGAAAAGGGGTTAACCACCCAGAAACCGACATTCTTTTCTTCTGTAGACTGAATCAGGAAAAACGGACTTTCTTCTTCCTGCACCAATTGAAAAAACTGCAAATGGAAAAAACCAGGAAGACCTTCTTCAAAAAATAGCTTGCCCAATTCTACTCGTTGACTTGCGTTCATGTTTTCGCCTCGCTTACATCATTCGGTCCAACTGGCTACCCACGACATCAATTTTCAAGCTATTGTATTGTATCATATAAGGCTCTACCTTGCCCGGCGTATAGGATAATTCAGGCGGCCTGGTTACAGGATTCATGGTCATACCGTTTCGCTGGACTTGAATGACTACCGGTTTGAGTTGAGCTTGAATATCCACACCTTCATCTGCCGATGCAGCAGGCGGTGTGTAGCCGCCTTCCAAAGCCCGCATCGCTTTTTCCCTGCCCATAGCAGCAATCACGTTCTCTTTCGTGTAAATGCGCATCAAGCGGTCGCCTTCCTGAGCCTTTTCTGCGATCGCCTGCATCGCTTTTTGCTTTCCGTGCGCTGCATTGCTGTCACTGAATTGCATCGAAGTCATGATACCGATATTGGCACGTGCTTGACTGGAGTCAATGGATAGTTCTGTCCGAGCCTGCTCGATTTCAAGCTTGGCTGCTACCTGACTCAGATTCATCTCCGCCGACGGTTGTCTGATTTCCTGGACGGGTTTAATCAAGTTCAGGCCCAACCGAGCAAATGTACTCTCCATCCGTAATTGTGCAATAGGCATCCTGTCAGCCTCCCGTTTCTATGCTTATCGCAAGAAGTCCATCAGAGTGGGCTGAATAATACGAGCACCCGCGCCTAATGCGGCGGAATGTACACTTTCCTGCGTTTTCAGGTCTGTAATCACTTTGGACATATCAGCATCTTCGTTCTTGGACATAAGACCGGTAATACTCTCTTCCTGCGAGTTCAAGCGCTCCGCGATCAGTTCAACGCGGTTTACACTCGCACCCAGTGTTGCTCTTTCTGCGAGCAAGTTATTGTACTGATCCTCCATCGCAGGCTGAAATTGAGTTGCTGCTCTGCCTGCTTTTAGTTCGTCGATAATATTGTTCAATACCTTAAACATGTTGCCCGCTGCATTCGGGTAATTAAAAATGTTTTGGGCATTTACGTTGGAAGTGACAAAGACATTCTGACTGACTTCGAGGTTGATCGGAGAATCGTTCGTACTAACGAAATCCCCTTTCCCCCCCAAGGCATTTGCATCAAATGGAGCTTTATTCGTATCTGTTCCAGCAAATATATACTTTCCATTGATCTGCTGATTTGCCAGCGTCCCCATATGATTTTTCAATTCCTCGATTTCAGCGCCCATCGTCATAAGATCTTCTGGCGAGACTGCTCCATCACCCGAATATACAAGCAGCTCTTTCACCCGCTTCATAATACTACCCATCTCATCCATGGTAGCATCGGTCATATCCATCCAAGACTGCGCTTCATCCACATTGCGTTTGTACTGATCATTTTCCATCAGCGAGGATCTGTAAAACATCCCCCGGGCTGCGACCACTGGATCATCAGAGGGCTTCGCGATTTTACTCCCTGAAGACAGCATGTGCTGCAGCTTATCCATATTGTTCATCGAATTGTTCAGGTTGCGGAGCATATTGCTATTCAGCATCGTTTGCGTTATGCGTACTGACACGATTCATTCCCCCTATTAGCGGCCAACAACGCCCATGCCGTTAATGATCTTATCAAGCACTTCATCCATGCTGGTCATAACACGAGCCGAAGCGCTATAGGCGTGCTGGTACTTTACCATCTCAGCCATCTCTTCATCGATGGATACACCGGATACTGACTGGCGTTGGTTATTCACAGTTCCGACCAGCATCTCTGCATTCTTCTGGTTGCGGATCGCTTCCTGCGCATCGATTCCCATCTGGCTGATGGTATAGCGGTAGTAGTTGTCCAAAGTAGAGCTCTCGGCCAAATCTGTAGGTCCGGTACCCGCTGCAAGAACTTTAAATTTGATCGAAGCGATTGCCAGGGCGCTTTCGTTGTTTCCTACCGGTGTCCCGGCTGCCTCTGGCTTGGCCGCTGCGATTGCATCCAAGCTTTTCATAATAGCGGGATTCACCACGAGTTTGGAAGCGCCTTTTGGATAATCTTTGGTCGCAGGGTTTGTCGCCAAGGAATCGGCATCCACGAAAAACGGCAGATCTTGTACCCCACCGTTGGCGATATCGGTAAGACTGCGTCCCGCGCGATGTAGGTCATTGATTTCTTTCGTCAGGTTGACTGCCAGAACGTCTAGCCGATTCAAAATGTTAGGGACGATTTGGTCCCGTGATTCAAGGGTTCCTGCGAGATAACCCGTTGTCGGAGTGAAAGCCGCTCCACCCAACGTGATATTGCTTTTCCCAGTCGCGGGATCTTGCACCGCTACAAACGGCTGCGATGTCACACCAGTGACGAACGCACGTCCTTCGATGGTAACATCAACCATGCCGTTCACCGTTTGAGTCGCTCTCACTTCTACGAGTTTAGAGAGTTTGTCAATAAGGACATCCCGTTGGTCGTACAAGTCGTTTGGTGAGTAACCATGCGGCTCCACATTCGCGATCTGACTATTTAACGCTGCGATTTGTTGGCCCAAGGAGTTGATTTCCAATGACTTGACATTCACTACGTTGTCCAGGTCTGTCCGCACCTCTTCCAGATGCGTGTAGAGGGTATTGAAGGTATCGGCGACGGCCTTGCTGCGTTCGCGGACAACCGCACGTGCAGACGTATCAGCAGGATCCTTCGCCAGGTCTTGCCATGCTTGCCACATCTGGTCCATGACCTTCGCCAGGCCTGTATCAGACGGTTCGTTCATGATGCCTTCCAGTTTGTCCAGCGTTTCCGCGCGCGCATCCCAGTAGCCTTGGCGCTTGTACTCGTTGCGATATTGAATGTCGAGGAATTCTTCCCGCAGTCGCTGAATGCTGTCCGCACGAACCCCTGTCCCCATGAGTCCGGCTTCTACCCCTGCTTGAAGGCCGACATAAGGGAGGCCGTTCGTTGTCACCATATTGACTCGTTGCCGACTATATCCTTCTGTATTTGTATTGGCGATATTGTGACCTGTCGTATTTAATGCCGCCTGCTGAGTAAACAAACCGCGTTTGCTTACTTCCAAGCCATGAAAGGTAGATCGCATCCTAGCACCTCTTTTTATGCTTTTTTATTGAAAAAATTCCGATTTGCCTGCTTGATATCATGGGTTGGTTTTCCGTAGATATAGTCATCCTCAGGCGTATCCGTAATCAGATCCAGCGTCATGTTCACAAAAGAAAGGGATTGCTTGAGCAATTGCTGGTTCAGCTCATTGGCATCTCGCAATTCCCCTACGATCCGACTCAGTTCTTCGCGGTACGATGAGAGGCGCTGCTTCTCTTCCGCGCTGGTCGTCAACTTGATCAATTCAGCCAACGTACCTTCCTGCAAGGTGAATCCCTTTTCACTGGAAAGCTCGCGCACGGTACTTTGTCGTGCTGTTTCCGCAGCCGTTACCCCTTTTATCAGCTTTTGCTCCTGTCGGGTAATGGCGACCAGCTCATCGATCTCACCTTTTATCAGTACTTTTTTCTTCTGCTCGGCCAGGGTATACATGGCTTTATGCAGCTGGATCAAGTTGTCGAGCAGATCGTAGAGTGTCTCCATCTTCGTCATGTTGTTCCCTCAGCTTCCTTGAAGAAGTGTGCTACCATTTTTTCCAAAAGGAAAGGAACTTGTCCGCGATTTTCTCGCTAGGCACATGGTACGTGCCTTCCTGGACCTGTTTGCGCAGCTGCTCCACCTTTTCTCGGCGGGCAGGTGCATTCGGGTCTTCGATTTGTTTCAGCATCTCCATGGCCTCTGTAGAAATTTTCACTTCATCTTTTCCCATCGCCATTTTTCCTTTGTTGCTTACTGATGCGGTACCCGTCTTATTGTATGCCTGAATCATCCCTGTACGATTGGGTTCATGTATTCGCATGCGAAACCATCCTCTCAAGCGATCGGTTCTTCCTGATCGCCTTCTGTAGGTAAAATAAAAATAAAACCGACGATACTTCTTAGTAGTATCATCGGCAATTTCGTTATCAACGATTAGTTGTTTTCTTTGAAAACTATTCGTCCCTATTCTGCTTTCTTCGATAGGCTGCGACCATTTCCTTCGCTTTTTCTTGCTCTTCCAGACGTTTTTCGACAGCGAGGTCCTGGGTGATGTCATGCTTCAGTCCGCGCATGCAGGATTCACAGATATTTCCCTTGCGAATCAGAAACCCGCAACTTTCGCATGGATAGCCCAACTCCGGGTTTCCATCGACAGAAATACGTCCTTCTTTGATGAATTTCGTAATTTGCTTTACGCTGACACCAGTTGCTTCGCTGACCTGGTGAATATTGGAGCCGCGATTTTCCCGTTTGCGCAAAAACTTGGCGCATATCTCGTATTCCTTCTCTACTTCCTGATAACATTTGGGGCAAATGTCACGAGCCACTCGTACAAACAAGGCATCACAACGCGAACAATTCGATAAATTGCCCAAAGACATATGCTTCCCCCCTTGCCCTCTTCATTTTCGCAATCCAGTATCTAGTCCCATCATAACGCAAATTGCCATTTGTTTCTATCTATATTATCGGTAAATTGTCAAGGACCAAATATATGGTTTTACAGTTTCAACATGATGAATGGCCTGCGCACAGGCCCGAAGCGTGGAGCCCGTGGTATAGATGTCATCAAGCAACAGGATTCGGGATGGCTTTTGGGGGTGGGGGGCTTCTCCCTTCCAGGCAAAAGCATCCTGCATGCTCTGAATACGCACCTCACGTCCTGTCTGCTGACTGAGCTTGGCCGTTTCTTTTGTTCGAATCAAAGCATTCCGTGCTGGTACACCAATGGCTCGACTGAGTCTTGCGGCTACGCTTTCCATTTGGTTGAAGCCACGCTCACTCAAGCGTTTTGAGTGCAAGGGAACCGCCACCAGATAATCAAATTGTCCTGAGCGAAAATAGCGATACATAGCCACTGTCAACAGTTTGCCGAAAAAATCAGCCAATCGCTCATCTCCGCGGTATTTATACAAGCCAAGCAGGTCCTTGCCCCAATCGTCATAGAGAAGCAGCCCCCGGTTTCCCCCAAGGGCATTTTCGCCTATCGATCGGCAGTCTCTACATCGCAGTGCCCCACTCTCCAGCATAATCCCCTGTCCCTGATGCTCCCAGCTCCGGCCGCATTGTTCACAGATCGGCTCCCCTATCACCGGCATTTCCTCAAGACAACCAGCGCATAGAGGAAGCCGATCCACCAGGCGATACATATGAGCGTAGCTTGTTCTTCCGGCCAAACGGACTGCCCAGCTCCGTACAACCGCCTCCCGCCGATCCCGTGCAGCGACTCGTATACCGCATTTGACACAGCCCCCTTGGCTCATGCCATTTGCCTCCTGTCACGCAGCTGCTTGGCAAGCTGATTCATCTGCGTGATTTGGCGCACGGCTGCCTGAGGAGCGGCTGCCCGATAGCTTTGCACAAAGAGGACTGTACCCTGCGGATCATCAGGGGAGCGTCCGACACGCCCGGCGATTTGCACCAAGGAAGCCTCATCAAAGACAGGCGCCTGTGCCCCTACCACCGCCACATCACTCCCCGGAATCGTCACGCCCCGCTCGAGAATCGTCGTCGTCACCATCAGCTTGACCGCTTTTTCACGAAACGCCATGACTTTTTCCTCGCGGGCAGGGTCCGAAGCATGCACACCAGCCATAACCTCCCGATAATCAGACAAAATGGCTTTCAGATAGCCCAGCATACGCGGCACCTCTTCAATGCGCGGCACGAATACAAACACCTGACGCCCGGCATCCAGTGATGCTTGTACCATATCACAGAGGGGCGGGACCACACGGCCAGCAGCGAGCAGCTTGTCCAGACCCGCTACCGTACAAATCTGTGGAACAGGCAGAGCGTGACCGTGGTAGCGTCCGGGCAGCAAGACGTGACTTGGCGAAAACGGGGCGAAAGACGATCGGCCAAGAAGTGATTTCTGCTTCGTTACGAGCTTCTTTTGCAGATAGCGCGGTGGCGTCGCGCTCAGATAGAGGAGTTTCCCGCCTGTCTTAACAGCGCGAGCCACCGCTCGATACAGGACTGGATTCTGGTGATAGGGAAACGCATCTACCTCGTCCAGCACCACCAGAAAAAAGCGTTGATAAAAACGCATGACCTGGTGTGTGGTCGCGATCGCGATATCGCAATCCTCCCACTTTTCCTTGCTTGAACCATGCACGGCAATGACACGCGCTTCCGGAAAAACACGCTGAATCCGTGGAGCCAACTCCAATACTACGTCCTTTCGCGGGGTGGCGATCAGCACCCTTTCCCCCTGCTCTAATGCAGCGACGACAGAAGGGAATAGAAGCTCCGTCTTTCCCGCTCCACAGACTGCCCAGATCAGGAACTCCGCGTTTCTCCCCCAGTGATTGAGCACGAATTGGCGCGCTCGGTCCGCCGCTACCTCTTGATCCCGCGAGTAGCGTCCAGACCATGCCAAGCGCCCTGCATGTGTATGAGAGGAGAGAGCTCTTTTGGCTGGCACACATAGAAAAGGCGTACAACACTTGCTCCGCCCCATGCCGAGACATTCCGTGCAATACGCGCAGCCTTGTCCGCAAGTGTGGCAGGTTGTCAGTTCAATTTTCTCTTTGCCGCTCCCGCATCTCGTGCACTCCAGCCCCAGGGAGTGGCGCAGCCAGCTTTTCCTGACTTGCAATCGCACCCCTGGAAGCCACTGCGCGTCTCCTGACAGTACCAAGCGCTGCAAGAGCTGCGGCAGATGCGGCACTGCTATTCCATGTGTTTGAAGCAGCCTCTCCATCTCCTCCCACAGCAAGGCTCTGCCTGCCAGCACCTCTTTTACCAGATCAACGTCTCCTCGCATCGATAATTGGCTTCTACCGTCCTCCTGTTCGGCAACTCCCTCACGCCATTCAAACCACTCTCTCGGCTTAGCCTGATCATTTGAAAAGGTGTGACCGTATAGAGCGTTGGACTCGCGAACACCAGTGAGCGCGATCTGTCTCATCCTCGCTAATGCCTTCTCATTGACAGTGCCATGCCTAGCCTGCTTTTCCTGCAAATACTGATGTAACCGTTCGCGCAAGGAAAAGGCCATTGCTAGCGAAGGCGTGCGGCCGATCACATAGAGTTGGCTTCCCTCCTTCTCCTGCCAGAAGTTCTGGTCTATACGAAAGCAAGGTGTCACGTAGGCCTGAATCGGCTCCCGTCCGACTTTGACATACAACAAATACTCTCGCACATAGCTCCCCCCGTTCTGCGTCCTTGTCCACAGTTTGCAAAAAGACAGATACGGGGCGCAAATAAAAAAAGAGCACATCGGCTCTTTTCCATCTCGCAAAGCTCGCCCATCTCAGACGGCTACGCTCCTGCTTTCTCTTGTCTCAAGTCAATGATAATCGCCTTGGTCTGCGCCAGTCCATGATGACCGTCTGTTGACCAGCAATACGGATAGCGTTCGTACAAGGCAGCCATTTTCTTGGTATCATCTACAGATCCTTCATCCTGCAGGGTAATTCGTATCGACTTGCCGCTCCAATAAGAACGGAACAGCAGGCGACGAATGACACCCTCCAGCACCTGCTCCGAATCGCGGACCAGCAAACGGTAATGCTCATCAGGGAAATCAGCCGTGCTGCCCATCCTGTTAGTCACCCGCTCAAGCAGCATCACCAACAGAGAAGAGCAGCCAAACGCCGCTAACAGCCATATCAATAAATCTGCCATCGCGGTCATACCTCCTCTTACTTCATAGGTATGCCGGATGGCTTGGACAGGGTGCTAGTGAAGCTGTGATTTACAATTTGACCCAACCATTTTTGATTGAATTGACGACTGCTTGTGTACGGTCCTGCACATTTAACTTCTGCAGGATGCTGCTTACGTGGTTTTTCACCGTTTTTTCACTGATAAACAGGAATTCGCCGATAGCACGGTTGCTTTTTCCCTCCGCCATCAATTGCAGGACTTCACGTTCGCGGCGAGTCAAGGATTCGATCATCTTCGGATCGACAGCATTGGCATCATCTACAGAGAAACTGCGCTCGGCCATGCCTTCCTGATCACTCAGACGACGAAACTCTTCAATCAATTTACCCGTTACTTTGGGATGTATGTATGCACCACCGCCGGCAACGACCCGTACGGCATCGACCAGATCGCTGGTCCCCATCTCTTTCAGCAGATAACCAGAGGCACCGGTCCGCAGGGTTCGATAGACGTATCCTTCGTCGTCGTGTATGGAAAGCATGATGACACGAGTCTGCGGACTTACGGATATGACGTTCTCCGTCGCCGATACACCATTAATATTCGGCATATTGATGTCCATCAGCATGACGTCTGGCTTGTATTCCTCCGCCAGTTTAAAAGCGTCGCCGCCATCCGCTCCTTCTCCGACAACCTTGAAGTCGCTTTCCATTTCCAAAATACGCTTTACGCCTTCACGAAACAATTGATGGTCGTCAACAATCACGATACGGAGTTCTTGCTGCCTTTTTTCCATGTTTCTTCCCCCATTCAGCTTCTGATCTATCGCTCGCTTAGATTTTTAGTGGTATTTGGAATAACACCTTGGTTCCATCACCGGGAGCGGATTGGACCTCAATTTGTCCCTCCAGGAGTTGCGTTCGCTCTTTCATTCCCAACAATCCAAAAGAACCGCCTGTCCCCATCCGCTCGTCCAGATCAAATCCGACGCCGTCATCTTTTACGACCAGACTAAGGGAATCCTGCACAAATTCCAGTTTCACCTGAACGGATTTGGCTTTGGCGTGTTTTTCCACATTGTTCAAACATTCCTGCACGAGTCGAAAAATAGCCGCTTTGACTGAACTTCTCAGCGTGGGCTCCACCCCAAATACAACCAAATCGATCGAGGTTTCCATTCGTTCCTCACAGGTCCGGATGTATTTTTGCAGGGTCGGGACCAATCCCAGATCATCCAATGCCATCGGACGCAGATCAAAAATAATTCGTCTGACATCAGCCAGGCTCATGCGCACCATTTCTTTCAACTCATGGAGTTCCATTTGCGCTTCAAGAACGCGTTCATTCTTGAGCATCTTCTCTACTATTTCGGAACGCAGTACGACATTGGCCATCGATTGCGCCGGTCCATCATGGATTTCCCGCGCTACCCGCTTGCGTTCTTCCTCTTGTGCCTGAATCACTTTCAAGCCCATCAACTGGTGTTGTTTGGCAGACTCCAAGGCCTCGCCGATTTTGCTCAAATCACCAGTCAGATAGCCAAGTACGACACCCATCTGCGAAACCAGTTTTTCAGCGCGCACAATCGTTTCTTCCAAGGTTCGCAGTTGACGTTCCAAATCATTTCTTCTGCGCTTGAGATTATTTTCCCTTTCCCTGAAAATGGAAAGGTCTACTTGAATGCGACTTGCATCCTCATATGCTACCCGGATGTCTTCCTCCGTGTACATATGGAAATTTCGGCTCACTAAAACCAGCCGATTGCGCGACTTGCGATAAGCCAGCTCCAGTGCATCCACCTTTTGAATAACCTTGGTGATTTCCTGGCGGAGCTCATGAAGTTCCAGCTTCATCGAGTTGCCCTGTTGCCTGGCACTCTCCGCTATATCAAAAATTTGACTTTTACTTGTTTCCACTGTTTCAATCGTTCGTTTAATCACTCCATCGAGCACGCTGATGTCGATTGCTTTGTTCATGACTGCTCTCCTTCAAACGTGTTTTTCGCTTTCGTGAAAATCTGATGGAGCTTTGCCAAATCCATATCGGGAACCCCCACATCATAGCGGGTAATCGCGAAATGGTCCGTCTTGCTTGTTACGACGCCGGGAGTGGAATGGAAAACGTAACGGTAGCCTGCCTGTTTTGCCGTCTCCTGCACAATCGCGTTGGTATATCCGAAAGGCAATGACAGTATATCTACGGGGCGGTTCAACCATTCGCTCAATCCGACCCGGGACAGGCTAAAATCGACGTACAGCCGATCGCGATATTCCTGCTCCGCTTCCAGGCGTTGCAGATCTTCCAAATAGACAGGGGCAGTCACCGGTCCTGTCTCTCCCCATTCATTTCGTGCTACTTGCCCGTGCAAGCTGTAGGTATGGGAGCCGATGTCAGACATGCCTGTCGCCACCAATTCCTTTACCTGCTGCCGCGTAAGAGGGGGAGTCATGTTTTCCCGCTTTCTTTCCGCTATATCTCGGACACGGCCTGCGATCACAAAATTCACGGACGGAAAGCCATAAGAGCGCATAATCGGAAAAGCTTCTGTGTAATAGCTCTCGTATCCGTCATCGAATGTAAGCAATACCGCATTGGCCGTCGGCAGATTTCCCGTCTCCATGAACGCTACAAACTCGGTTAACGAGATCGGATGCAAATCTTGTTCATGTATGAACGACATATGCTCCGCAAACTGTTCAGGTGAAATCGCAAACGGTTGGGTCGGATTCTTGGTCACATGATGATAGGACAACACAACAACTTGATTGCGATACCACTCTTTGCGCGGAACTGTCGTCTCTTTGTTCGCTGTGACGTTTGACTCAGCTTCTACCGGTTCACTTGTGCTTATTGACGTAATCACTTGGGGAAAAGGTTGCATTTCCG
>DASQMM010000221.1:0-8521 GCA_035645495.1 Brevibacillus sp.
GTGATCCCCTTATTCCGTATTAATAAATGATTGAAGGAGCTCTCTTGAAACGGACAAACATCATCGACACTTCGCATATTTCAAATTTTCAAGTTTCTAATACCAGCTAGCTGGTCATGCATGAATAGCCATCTTTCGCCAGAGTTGGACAAAATCAAGGGTGAATAGGCGAAGTTTGTCTATCATTGCGAAAAATATTCTTGATGTATATAAAGGATTTGATCGGAGGAAGAGTGAATCATTTGTTATCAAATAGTAGAAAGGGGTCTTCGATTTGAAACGCAAAATCGCCTTCGCTGTTTTGAGTGGGTTGCTGACAGCCAGTCTATTTGTCGCTCCAGGAAGTTTCGTTTCTGCCAAAAGTTCCTCGAACCCGTATCTGGTCGTATTCAACAATGATCTGCCATCAGATTATGAGGATCTGATCGAGGAAGCCGGAGGAGAAGTAGTACGTGCACTGCCGGAGATTGGCGCCGTTGAAATCAAGTCGAACGAACGCGGTTTTCTGAAGAATCTGAAAGGGGTTCGCGGGATACAGGCAGCCAATATCGCATTCACCCATAAGCTGGATTACAAAAAAATCGACCGTTCCGCAGCGGATGGCCAGCCTGTCACGGATATCCCCCAGCCAGAGGATATTGACAGCTACTGGGACTATCAGTGGGATATGCAGCGTATCACGAACGATGGAAAATCCTATGACCTCGAAACAGGCGGGACCAGTCGAAAACACAAAGCCGTCGTTGGCGTCATTGATTCTGGAATCGATCCGGACCATCCGGATTTAAGAGACAACCTGCTCGGCGGCATGAACTTCGTGCCAGCCGGCATCGACTCGAGCGAAACGGGAGATCCGGACGATATCCGAGACCGTGATGGACATGGCACACACGTCGCCGGTTCCATCGCGGGCAACGGCAAGATCAAAGGAGTCGGGCCAAATCTGGGACTGAGGGTGTATCGCGTGTTCCCGGAAAATGAAGGGGCTCCTACCTCCTGGATCGCCGCCGCCATCATTCAAGCTGCAGACGATGAGGTAGATGTCATCAATATGTCGCTTGGCGGCTTCGATGCCATCTCCCGGTACACGTTCCAAGGAGAGGGCTCCTACAGTGATGTAGCCGACATCCTGATCTGGAAACGGGCGATTGATTATGCTGTGAAAAAAGGAGTAACGGTCGTAGTAGCAGCCGGCAACGAATCGTTGAACTTGAACAATCCAACAGAGATCACCCGCTATATGAACGAGACATACGGCGATCTTGGCTTCGAATTCAAGGGCGCTTCCAAGGAGGTCCCCGGACAAGTTCCGGGCGTCATCACCGTCTCCTCGTCGACCGAATGGTCAGAAGATGAGATCGCGTTCTACTCCAATTACGGAACCCGCTCCATCGACGTGGCTGCCCCAGGAGGAGATAACGGTCCCATCTATGCGGAGACAGGCGATTTGGACCAGAGAGATTTCCACTACCGAACACTGAGCACGTGGCCGACCTATCTGGACCCGTATTTTACTTCCAATCTGCATGACTACGCTCTGCTTCATGGAACTTCGATGGCCGCTCCCAAAGTGGCGGGAATTGCAGGGGTAATCAAGGCAGCCAATCCAGATTTGAAACCATCTCAAGTAGCCAATTTGATTAAGAAAACAGCGATTGACATGGGCAAAAGAGGGACAGACCAATACTTCGGAGCTGGCGAGGCTAATGCATACAAGGCTCTGAAATAATACGGAAAAACGGACACCGCATCCAGCTGATGGTGTCCGTCTTTTTATTTCCCGCCTCTGTCAAAGTTCTACCAGCTATTAAGATATTTTGCGGATCTTCCCAAAAGGGAGAGTGGCCCACGTTTTCATAAAAAGATGTCCTTGCATGCGGAACCTGTTATGTAATGGGATTTCACGCCTCCTCCGATTTGCCGATTCAGTGGTTCCTTCTATGTAATGAACACCAGCCCAGGTATTTTCCCTATTTGTCTTGAGCATGCAACATTTATTTCTCTTCAACGTTTAATTTGTATAAACAAAAGCAAGAAGGAGTGAGATCCGTGTTGAATATTTCGAAAAAAATCGTCATTGGAAGTGTTGCAGGGGCGTTATTGTTTACGGGGGGAATGATGGCCGGGAGCAACAGCGTACTGGCAAAAAAGACAACGGAAGCCATACGGGTACATTTTGCAAATATCAAATTAATTGTCAATGGCCAAGAGATTCAAACCAAGGCAGAGCCATTTAGCTACAACGGCAACGTGTATGTTCCTGCCGCTACCATTGCCAATATGTTTGGCATCGGTCAAACGTGGGATAACGACACGCCTGCTGTCCGTTTTGAAAGTGCTGATCTAGCCAAAAATGCACCACAGTATGCTGGCATGCAAGGTCAACAAAATTATCCACATCCCCTGGATTATGTGTACGCCTTACGTCCCTATTACGAAAAAGTGGTTAATATTGTAAACAACCAAGAGCTTGTTATTCCCAAGATGGAAAGCACCGGGACCTTGACTCCTATTTCTCGCATGGTTCACGCCAACATGTTTTATATGCTCGAAAAAAATTCACAAGGTTCCTTCATCAACGGGTATCAAATTGATAAAGTGAAAATTTCCATTTCCAAAGTGTTCTCCCGTCAGATCGATCCCGTTCAAGGCTCTCTTTCCTTCAATGAGGAGACAAGGGAGTTCACCGAGAAAATTTACACGCAAGCTGGCGACAGATATAAACTAGCCGGGGTAAAAGTTTACCTGATTGATTGGGATCATATAATCACCAAGAGAGAGGAATTGCTGACTCAATAGATACTTGGAGACAACACAAGCGGCATACTGGAGATGCTTTTCTTCCAGGCTACCGCTTTTTTATGCCCAATAGATATCCACAGAGTCGTTTGACTTTTGTGGATTTTCTGTGAGTAAATGTTTGAAGCTTTTACGCAAAAAACCTCATCAACAAAGGATGAGGTTTCAGCGTGATTTGCAGACGATGCTATTCTTTATAAATCAAGGATTTCAACGATTCTGCCTGATCTTTCTCCTGCTGACTAATAAATCCCTCAAATTGATACACATACGTGCCATTGTTCGTAATCGTGAGGTAGGCTACGTTCTGCTTCGTAAAACCCTCCAACACTTCATTCGCCTGCGTGATTGACAACTTGGAATTCATCGCAAGCTCGGTAGCGGTTAATTTGCCGCCATAATGCGAAGCAATCTGAAGCACCAAATTTTCCATTGCGTCTAACCTTCGGAGCCTGGTATTTTTTCTTGCCGCGAACAATAGCCAGCCACCAAACAAAGCTGGAAGAACCCCGAGCAGCAGAAAGAGTACCAAATCTTCCGTTACAGTCAACTTTGTCTCTTCGGAAGCCATTGCCCCAGCGATCATAATCACTCCAAATACCAAAATAATGACTCCCGCGACGTACTGGATTACTTCCGTAACAATTCCCCTGCTTGTCGTTTTTGGGTTCATGCACAATCAGCCTTTCGTCTATCGTTACTTTCCAGTTTATCATATCCTTTCCATTGACTCATCAGCGGAATTGCAAAGCTCAACGTAAAACGGATCGTGCGTTGTCGAAACTGTATGGTACCAAAAGTAAATAAGGGAGGCAGTGAAAATGGATGAACTCCGAAGATGTGAGCATTGTCAAAACCGCAACGAGATAGACGAAGTCTATAAAATTTGCGATTTTTGCATTGAAATAATCGAGGGTGAAGGTGAGGGTGAAGAGGAAGTACAGTATTGGAATGAATGGGTAAAGAAGAGAAGGTTATGAAAAAAATAGTAATGAGTAGCCCTCCTTTTGAAGTATAAAAAGGAGGGCTACATTTTTCATTTAATCCCAAGCAAAACGTTGCTCTTTCCACGGGTCACCGTACATATTATACCCATTCTTCTCCCAAAAGCCTTGCCGATCCTTCTCCATAAACTCAATTCCCCGCACCCACTTGGCGCTTTTCCAGAAATACAGATGCGGCACCACAAAACGAAGCGGCCAACCGTGTTCAGGAGTCAGATCCTCCCCGTTGTGCTTGTAGGCAAAGAGATTTCCTGGGGCAAGAAAGTCTGCAAGCGGTAGGTTGGCTGTCCAGCCCTGCTCCGCGTGCAGCATGACGTATTTGGCTTCCGGCTTGATGCGGACGAGCTTGGTGATTTCTTCGACAGGAATCCCTTCCCAGACGTTGTCCAGCTTGCTCCATCCTGTCACGCAGTGAATGTCATTAGTGGAATTCCCTTTGGGCAGTGCCATGAGCTGTTCATAGGATAATGTGGCTTCTTCCTCGACCAGACCGAAAATGCGCAGATCCCACTGCGTTGCCAAATCGGTATATTCTGGCACGTCTCCATAATGAAGGACAGGAAAGCCGGTGGTTTGCCTTTGGTTAGGAGGAATTCGGTCCCGTTTTGTTTCTGCAGTGTTGATTGGCATGTTAACCAACTCCTATTTCCCGATGCGCAGCAGCGCGTGATCTACTTTGATGCAAAGGTCGCTGACAACCTCGATCCCGGCTTCGCGGACCTTCTTCGCCGCTTCATCGTTGGATATTCCTTGCTGCATCCAGAACACTTTCGGCTTCTGCTTCATAGCCAACGTCTCCTCGGCTACTGGAGGAATGTCTTCGCTCCTGCGAAATACGTTGACGATATCGACTGGCGTATCGATCTCGGCAAGCGTTGCCACTACCTTTTCACCCAGGACTGTTTCTCCTGCGATGATTGGATTGACGGGAATAATCGTATAGCCGGCGTTTTGCATGGCTGCCGCAACCATGTAGCTCGTGCGGTCAGGCTTGTTGGACAAGCCGACGACGGCAATCGTTTTGGCATCTTCCAGCAGTTGACGACGGGTTTCATTACTTGGATTTTGTACCATGTACTCCACTCTCCTAATTAATCATATATGAATTGATGATGGTTAATTTATGCTTGTGCGCGTCGCATCACAAACTGTGTGATCGTGCGCGTCATAACACCTGTAGCGCCTGCGGGCTGCATGTCGCCCTGATTGACATTGTACGCGGTTCCCGCAATGTCCAGATGTACCCATGGCGTATCTTCCGCAAACTCCTGCAAAAAGACGCCGCCGATGATCGCATGACCGTTGCGGCCACCTGAATTTTTCAAGTCGGCAAAATGGCTTTTGTTCAGTTCTCGATATTCGTCAAAGGTAGGGAGCTGCCACAGGCGTTCGCCTGCCGCTTCTGCTGCTTCGAGCACTTCTTCCACCATCTCCTGGTTGTTCGTCATCGCACCGGAGCAAAAATTCCCCAATGCCACGACAATCCCGCCAGTCAGAGTAGCCGCGTCCACCAGGCAGGAGACGCCCTGCTGCTTCGCGTAGGTGATGCAATCAGCAAGCACCAGGCGTCCCTCCGCGTCTGTAGTGATGATCTCTACGGTTTTGCCGCTCATCGTGGTGATGACATCGCCAGGACGAAATGCGCTGCCAGAAGGCATGTTTTCCACGGTGCCGATGACAGCCAGCACATTTACTTTCGGCTTGAGCTGGCCCAGCGCCTCCAGCGCGCCAATCATAGCTCCCGCGCCGCCCATGTCCGACTTCATGTTCTCCATCCCCGCCACCGGTTTGATGGAGATGCCTCCCGTGTCAAACGTTACACCTTTTCCGATCAGTCCGATCACATCGTCCCAGGTCTCGCGCCCCTGATAGCGAACGACGATTACGTAAGGCTCCTCTACGCTTCCTTGGGCGACGCTGAGGACCCCGCC
Organism: Brevibacillus sp.; assembly: GCA_035645495.1. Lineage (GTDB taxonomy): Bacteria > Bacillota > Bacilli > Brevibacillales > Brevibacillaceae > Brevibacillus. The sequence goes on from DASQMM010000221.1 coordinate 5,735, forward strand.
CATACCGAGTTCTTCCAGCTTCGCCTTTTCCAGCACTTCGACCTGCATCCCATGACGGCGCGCTACATCCACTGCGGCGTCCTTGAGGGCGCGGGGCGGCAGGTAGTTGCCAGGCTCATTCACCAGTGTTCGCGCCAGATTGGTTCCTTGCGCCAGAGCCATTCCTCGCAGTACTCCTTCACGGACTGCATCCTGTGCATCCTCCGTTGCCAAAATGCGCACTGTCGCTACCGGATCGGCTTCCCGCTTCGGCTTGTGGCGATAGCCTTCGTAATGATAGTCAGCCAGACCAAAGGCTTCGGTCACTGCCTGTGCCACTCGATCGGTTTCCAGCCTGTCTGTCGTCGGCAGGTCGATGGCTACGTTTTTTTGGCTTCCCTTTCCAAGCACTGTTTTTGCTGCTCGTCCCCAAGCATTGCGAGCGGAGACGAAATCGAACTTATCAGGGTCGCCCATTCCGATGACAATCAGCTTTTTGGCTGCGATCTTGCCCATACTGTGAACGACACCTACCGCTTTAGCCTCTCCGCTTATTTCCTTATTTGCCTGAAGCACATCCAAACCACCCGCGAAAGCCTGGTCCAGCTCCGGATAGATCTGGGCAAGAGCCTCTCCCTTCCAGAGGGGAATGATCAGTTCATCACAATCAACCTCAGGAAGCTGCGGACGTTTTTCTACGTTAACTTGCATTTACTCTTCCCTCTTTTCGTGACTTAGGATACAATTATGAACACATTTGTGTTTGGTTTTATCTGTGGATGATTTGCAAACGATAAAGAGGAAACGCTTCGTTTTTTGCCTCTGCATACGAGATGGTATCTGACTCGGGCAGGGCAGCCTCGCATTTTGCTATGTAAGCGATCACTTCCGAAACGTCTAAGCCCCAATGTACGGGCTGGTAGCGGCTCAAGTACTTGCGCGCATTGCCGAACATCCAGCGGGCCCCCTTGATGTTGCCGTATTCCCGATGATACAGACCGACGGAAAGCTGAAGAAGCCCCTGGAGAAATTTGTCACTTTTGTCTTCCATCCAGATTTCCTCCAGCAAATCGTGGCACTCGTAGTATTCTCCGGCATTAAATTTTTCGATGAACTGAAGATATTGATCGGGCAAAGGCACCGAATGCACCCCTTCCTTTTCTCCCGTCCACTTTCATCGTATCACAGTTTGCCATTCACTGACATCCAACAATCTGGTCTGCAAACACTTTTGGTTTTTTCTTGTATTTTCCATTTCCACCGGGAAATTTGAACGACATTTTTCGCAATCTTAACGGATGAGCCCTATCTCCATCTGTTACAATAAACTCAGATGTGTACATAGAAAGGAATGGATTTCTGTGGCAAATGACATTTTCGATAACTTTCCCTTGTGGGCTGCGCTTCTTGCCATAGGAATTGCGCAATTCATTAAAATTCCGCTGCATTTTTTCACGACCAAGACGTGGATGTGGTCTCTGATGTTCAGCACAGGCGGCATGCCAAGCTCCCACTCCTCCGCCGTCACCGCACTCTCTACCGCTGTAGGTTTACGGGAGGGCTTTGGCAGCAATATGTTTGCGATCTCCGCGATTTTAGGCGTCATCGTCATGTTCGATGCCGCTGGCGTACGCCGTCACGCAGGGATGCAGGCCGTCGTGCTCAACAAGCTCGCGGATGAATTCAATCATCTTTTGGCAAGTATGAAAACCTTCAAGGCCCGCCCAACTCAGGAAAAGGCGAAAAAACTGAAGGAGCTTCTCGGCCATCAGCCCATTGAAGTATTGATCGGCGGTACACTAGGAGTTGTCATCGCTTTGCTGGTTCATCCGTTTTTCTAGGTTATGCCTACGGGAGGGAGTCTCATGCGCATCGTATCGATCTGTCCCAGCAATACCGAGATCCTGTACTATTTGGGTCTGGGCGAGCAGGTAGTCGGACTGGACGACCATTCCGATTGGCCTGAAGCATGGCAGCACTTGCCCCGGGTAGGTCCCGATCTGACGATTGATATGGACCGCGTCGAAGCTTTGCGGCCCGATCTCGTCGTAGCTTCGCTCAGCGTCCCCGGCATGGAGGCCAATATTGCTGCTCTTCGCGAGCGAAATCTCCCTCATATCGTTCTGAATCCTTCGCGCATCGCCGAAATTCCAGCCGATATTCGCCTCGTAGGAGAAGCGACTGGGACCGTTCAGCGCGCGGAGCTGTTGGCGCGTGAATTTGACGAAAAAGTGGCAAGCATTCGGCAACGCTGTGCTGCTTATGAAGAAAAGCCCAAACTGTACTGGGAATGGTGGCCCAACCCAATCTACACGCCCGGCAGCGAGAACTGGCTGACGGATGTCAGCGAAATCGTCGGTGCCACCAATATCTTTGCCGATTATCCTGTAGCCAACGTCAAAGCGACACGCGAGATGGTCAGGGATCGCGATCCGGATCACATCTGTGTCGTCTGGTGCGGCATCGAGCTTCGGCGCATCAAGCCGAGCCTGATTACCGATCGGCCCGAGTGGCAGGAGATGACTGCGATCCGCAACCGCCGCGTCCATATTTTGGAGGAAGGCCTCTATTGCCGTCCCTCTCCCCGGATTCTGGATGGACTGGAGAAGCTGGAAGCCCTGATCCGCCACCCAGATGACCAATGAAAAAAACGTTCAAGGCCCGATCTCGGGTTCCCTGAACGTTTTTTTGTTGAGCCTGTCTTATTCGACAGGATCTGCCATGGCTGCTACGCCCTTTTCATTGAGGGAGTTGAGGAAGGCTTCCGTTACCTTGCCTTCGCCTCGTTTTACGACATAGACGTCCACC
>DASQMM010000222.1:0-4618 GCA_035645495.1 Brevibacillus sp.
TCTCCTGGGTAAACGACTGCGGATTGATGCTGATCCGATCCACTTCCCAGCGCTTCATCACTTGCAGCTTTTCCCGGGTGATCGTATCGGGTCTGCCCGCCTCTACAGTCAACTCCCGAACCTGATCCATATGCGGAAAACGGCGGTGCATGGTCTCAAATAACTGGTTCATATCCTCCGCTGTAATGCTCGTCGGAGTTCCGCCCCCGAAGTAGATCGAGGTGATTTTCTGGTCGTGTGCCGTCAGCCATTCTCCAATGCGCTCCATCTCGTAATGCAGCCCTTCCAGGAACGGATTGACGGATGCGGTATGCGAGCGAATGGCATATGCAGGAAACGTACAGTAGGCACACTTCGTCGGACAAAAGGGGATGCCAATATAAATCGACAGTTCACGGTCTATTTGATAAAAGTCCGGGACCACTTGCAACTGGCGATCCACGATTTCCTGCAAAAGCTTCAGCTTGTAAGGGCGCAACACGACGTCCTGCTGCAGTTTTTGATGGGCTGCTTCCCGGGAAATTCCAGATGAAAGGAGTTGATGAAGCAATTTAGTCGGACGAATTCCTGTCAGGATGCCCCATCCCTGCTCTATCCCGGTGTATTCTTCCAAGACCAGCAGCAAAGCGTAGTTAATCGCCTGTTTGGCCGTTCGTCGCATCCCTTTTTCGTCACTACTGGCATAGATGCGCTGAACCTGGTGTGCCAGACGTCTCTGCCCGTCAAAAAGCTGGCTGGCTGCTTCAACTCCGTCTGCTCGCTGCGATAAGGTCAATTTCAGTTTAAGTCCGGGCTTATCTGTCCAGCTGGGGACGAAGGCAAGCGCGGGATCTTCGTAGAACAAGGCGAGAATCAAAGAGACTTCCCGCTCGAAAGCGTGCCCTTCACATGTAATTTCAATCATTGGGTTCACCTGCTTTTTCATTTGCCACCCTTCATCTTAGCCGACCCGAAAAGTCCGGTCAACCGTACGTGCGGCGAACCCTTGAGAAAGAAGCCATTACGGCTTGGCCCCTCTGCGCAAAGCCCGGACATCTCGAACACTGATATGGAATTCCCTGGACATTTCAATATCGTTTAAACGCGACTCTTTTTCCAAAAAATCGTGAAAATCGACGGAAAACAGTTTCCGGTTCAATTCTTGGGCAAAGGTTTCTTTACTCGACTGTCTCATGTTTTCCTCCTGCCTGCCATTGAGGGTCTATTTGCTAGTATTGCCGGTTGTTTCGCACCGTCATACGCCTTTTTCCCCGAGAAGTTTGTCGGATGTTGCAGGAAAAACCAGGATGGAAGGAGAATGGAATACCTTTACCCCAAAACTTTGCCAAAATCATGCAAGAAATGATTGCGAGAGGTATGCAAATCTTTCGGAAAGGATGTCTATCGTGTTTGTTCGTCAAAAATTCCTGAAGATGCTCCTGACTATCGTCTGTGCCATCTCCATCCCTGTCTCATCAGCTTGGGCCGCCGGTTCTGTTCAGGTTACTGTGGACAAGCTGAACGTCCGTTCTGGTCCCAGCCTCCAGGACACGATTATTACGACCCTCCCGAACCAGACTGTTTTGCCAGTCCTATCCCAACAAAATGACTGGGTGCAAGTGCAGCTCCCCGACGGCAAGAGCGGATGGGTATCCGGCCAATTCGTCGCCTCCTCATCGGCAGGAAGTAATCCTCCCGCATCTACGGCGGCTTCTGCCACTGCCACAATAGAGAGCAGCACGGAGAACCTGAATGTTCGCTCCGGCCCAGGAACCAATCATCAGATCGTTCAAACCATCAATCCGGGAACCCGCTATGCAGTACTGCAAAAGAGCGGAGACTGGATCGAAATACAATTGCCCGGCTCAAAAAAAGGGTGGGTCGCGGCATGGCTGGTCAAGGAACAAGCTGCATCCGGCAGCGGTGGATCCAATACAAGCGGCAATACTGGAGCACCCGCACCTGTGACTACGCTCCCGCCTGTTCAGGTACAGGTCCCCAAACAGGACACGGTCCAAGGAGCCAGCATGACACTGAACACGGCACCCTATATCTATGCTTTCCCGGACTCTTCGACGCCAGCGATCGGTCAATTGCACGCGGGCTCTACGATTACAGTCGTGGCGAAACAAAATGGCTGGGTCCAATTCCCTTATCAAGGAGTCAACGCCTGGATCAAAACTGAAGAGGACGCACCCCCGCAGCAGCCTACTCCTGATACGGGAACAAATGGCAACCAACCGGACGTCCAGACACCGAACACGCCGCAAACCCCGGCTGTACAGACGGCCACAGTCAATACGGATGGGCTCAATTTGCGCAGTGAAGGCAATACATCGAGTGCAATCCTGAGTACATTGGCAATTGGCACGAAGCTGACGATCGTACAAAAACAAGGAGACTGGTTCCAGGTCACCACTCCTGACGGCAAAACCGGATGGGTAGCCGGCTGGCTGATTACCGTGTCGATACCCGAGTATCCAACACCTGCCGGACCGCACGTGACGATCATCAATCCCGATACGAATATCCGCAAAGGTCCAGGTACACAGCACGAGATCGTAAAACGAGTTCAGACAGGTGAAAAATATGAAATCATCAAAACCGAAGGAGACTGGTTCCACATACGTTTTGGCGACGGCTCCAGCGGTTACGTAGCTGGCTGGCTGGTATCGGCGGTCGGGGCTCCAGCCGTACTGAAAAGCAATGAACTGGTCAACAAGGTGATCGTGGTGGATCCGGGACATGGCGGGAATGACAACGGAGCAACTGGCTCAAGCTTCGCCACTCTGGAGAAGACCGTCAACCTGCAAGTCGCCCTCATCCTGCGCAAAAAGCTGGAATCAGCAGGAGCCAAAGTGGTGATGACCCGAGCAGATGACCGCAAATTAACCCTGCAGCAGCGAGTGGACATCGCCATACAAAACAAGGCGGACATCTTCGTCAGCATCCATCACAATACGCATCCGAACACAGCGACGAATGGAACCATTGTCTTCTACTACAGCAATGGCAATTCCAGCAAGCTGGCCTCCCTCGTGCAAAACGAGATCGTCAAAGCGACCAACTACAAGGATATGAATGCACGCTTCGGCAATTACTTTGTATTGCGAGAGAATCCAACCCCGTCGATTCTGGCGGAGATCAGCTTCCTCTCCAACTACAATGACGAGATCCGCGCGCGCTCTGAGCAGCAGCAGGAGTTGGCGGCGGAAGGCTTGTACAAAGGGATCATTCAGTACTTTGCCACTCTGAGCAATCAAGGCGGCTAAATCACGATCAGTCAAAAGAAGCCCTCCGGCTCGGCAGCTAGACGAATTTTCGTCCAAGCTGTCGCCGGAGGGCTTATTATATGGGGCGTTTCTCCCAAGGCTCTACTAAGCCTACGATAGAAAGCGGCTTATCCGAGCGAATCGCATCGATGACGCCTTGTGCGATTTCGTGATTGTACAACCATCTAGCCGACTCTTCCTCCAAGATAAATCCGAGAATGACGCGTCGATATACAACATGCTCCATCGTAAGCTCTTGCGGGGGATTTTTCCAGGCACGGCTTCCACAAACCTGAAACAATCGCCATGGCTTCTGCTGACGAGAGAGAACGTCTAGAATCGTCTCCAGTGCCAACGGGGCACTCGAATGAATCCAGGAGACAACCAGATCAATAGGACCCGTCTCGGCAACCAATTCCTCCATTGCCGTCTTCAGTTCCGCCGTCTGGTGGTAATCAAGCTGGATAAAACGGACTGCCTGGGCATCAGGCATGTCCTGTCGCAACTGCTCAAACCTTTTACGGTCACGAGCGAGCACAGTGACCCGGTACCCCTGTTCGACCAGCCAGAGGACGGTTCCGGCCAGCATGCCCGTTCCCCCAATGACAAGCGCATCTCGCCCCATGTTTCACTCCCCCTTGCCTTGCAATACTAAGATTCTACAATCAAGGTCACAGGTCCGTCATTGAGCAGCCGTACATCCATCATCGCTCCGAAGCGGCCAGTCTCTACGTGCAAGCCTTTCTCCCGCAGCTTGCTGTTGAACAGCTCATACAAAGGCTCCGCCTGCTCCGGACGAGCAGCGCTCATAAAATTGGGCCGTCTCCCCTTCCGGCAGTCGCCATATAAGGTAAACTGCGAGACAGACAGAATCTGACCGCCTGTATCGAGCACCGAATGATTCATTTTGCCCGCTTCATCTTCAAAGATGCGCAAATGCGCCACCTTTTCCGCCACGAATTCTACGTCTTTCTCGCTATCCTCATGCGTGATTCCTACCAACAAAAGCAAGCCGTGTTCAATTTGACCCACGACCTCTCCTGCTACGGTCACGCTGGCTTCCCGTGTTCGTTGTACGACTACTCGCACGCTATTGCCTCCTCTTCGTCCGTTTCTTCCTTGAGCCCTGTCGCAAGGGCTAAAGAAGAACACCCAATCCGTCCAGGGATCAGGTGCTTAAAATTCGGCGTACCGAATAAATATCCTTGATGCGCTTGATTCGTTCCACCACTTTGTGCAGATGATCGACGTTGCTGATCGAGATCGTCATGTGGATGGTCGCTACGCGATTCTTGTCCGCCTTGCCACTGACGGCCGAGATGTTGGTCTTCGTCTCAGCCACGACCTGGAGGACATCGTTCAACAGG
>DASQMM010000223.1:0-1721 GCA_035645495.1 Brevibacillus sp.
AGCGAAAGCAGACCTTGACCAATGCAGAGCGCTACATTACGCCTGAACTAAAGGAACAGGAAGCTCTGATTCTTGAAGCAGAAGACAAAATGATCGAGCTGGAGTACCAGCTTTTTACTGCTGTTCGCAATGAGATGGCCAAACAGATCCCCCGGATTCAGGAATTGGCAGAGCGAATCGCAGCAGTGGATGTTCTGCAATCCTTCGCGACCGTCAGCGATGAGCGCGGGTATGTACGGCCGCAGTTTTCCGAAAATGGGGAGTACGCCATTGCAGATGGCCGTCATCCAGTGGTGGAAGCTGTCTTGGATCAGGAGAAATACGTTGCCAATGACGTGCAGATGGATCCGCACAAACGCCAAGTTCTTTTGATCACAGGTCCCAATATGGCAGGGAAGAGCACGTATATGCGCCAAATCGCGTTGATTACGGTGATGGCGCAAATTGGCTGCTTCGTTCCCGCCAAGTCGGCAACCTTGACCATAGTCGATCAGATTTTTACCCGGATTGGTGCGGCAGATGACCTCGCCGGGGGGCATAGCACCTTTATGGTGGAGATGCTGGAGACCAAGCACGCGCTGCAAAAAGCAACGGCACAAAGCTTGATCCTGCTCGATGAGATCGGACGGGGAACCTCGACCTATGACGGGATGGCTCTGGCGCAGGCAGTGATCGAGTACATTTGTGAAAAAATCGGTGCCAAGACGCTGTTTTCTACGCATTATCATGAGCTGACCGGATTGGCTGACATCATGAAAGGTGTTGTCAATGTAAACGCGCGATGTGAAGAGCGGGAAGGAAAGCTGCTGTTTTTGCACCGGATCGAAGAAGGCAGAGCCGATAAAAGCTACGGTATTCACGTAGCCGAATTAGCCAAGATGCCGGAATGGGTGATTGATCGCGCCCGCAAGATTCTAGAAGGACTGGAGGCAGGTGCTGCAACATCTGTGTCCGATGTCCAGATGTCGTTTGAGTCCATGTGGAGCGCACCTGTCGCAGCAGTGCGCGAAGAATCACCTCCTGCGCCAGCACTGCCACCGGAAGAACAGGAAATCATGGCAGAGCTGCGTGAGTTGGACTTGAACCAAACGACTCCGATGGATGCAATGCTTAAGCTGTTTGAGTGGAAAAAACGTCTGAAATAAAGCAGACAGGAGCGAGAAAGGAGGAGCGGCGTGGGTGTAATCAAGCTATTGGATGAGCACTTAGCTAATATGATCGCAGCGGGTGAAGTCGTAGAACGGCCGGCTTCAGTCGTAAAAGAGCTGGTGGAAAATGCGATCGATGCAGGGGCAAGCAACATCGAAGTCCATGTGGAGGAAGGCGGTCTGGAGCTGATCCGCATTGTGGACGACGGACAGGGGATGGACAGAGAGGACTGCCGACTCGCATTTGAGAGACATGCGACCAGCAAAATTGGCTCTACGCGGGATTTGTTCCGGATTCGCACGCTTGGCTTTCGCGGTGAGGCGATGCCCAGTATCGCCGCTGTCTCACGCGTCGAACTGACCAGCAGCCCCTCCAGCAGTCAGGTCGGAACCTTGCTTCGGATCGAAGGCGGACAGATTGTGGAGGAGAAGGATGTAGCCACGGTCAAAGGCACGGAAGTATGTGTACGCAGCCTGTTTTACAATACGCCAGCTCGCCTGAAATACATGAAATCGATTGCGACAGAGGTCAGTCATATTTCGGATTTTGTCAACAGGCTTGTCTTGACGCAT
>DASQMM010000224.1:0-10344 GCA_035645495.1 Brevibacillus sp.
TTCGCTGTTTGATAATATTCGTTGATCTCTCGCTCAAATTCCTCGACCAGGTAGCCGCTTAACTCGCGGATGCTGGCTTTGGAGAAAAAGACGGTCGGAGAGATTTCGACGTTGTACCTTTGCGCCAATTGATCAGCATAATCCTTGAGCGCTACGGAATCAAAGCCGAATTCGCCAAAGTTTCCCTCGGGCTCAAGCTTATCCGCATCCATCTTGAGAATGGATGATGCGGTCTGTTGAATATCCTTTTCGACCAGCTTTCGCAGATCTGCTGCCGATTTGATATTGACGGATCCTGCCGCAGTCTGAATTGTCATACCGGCAGTTTCGGTCAACATCTCCGCCAAGCCGACACGCAAGCGGTTCATTTTGACGAGCACTTGGCCGAAATTATCAACAATCCTGACGTCTATCCATGTGTCTCCGCTGTTTGCAGCATTTGTCACCACATGCACAAATCCTTCACTCTCAAGCGGTTTCAGGTAGACAACCTCGTTTACGGAACGCGGCAATAAATTGGCCACCTCATTTTTCATCAATATCGCCGCTGACTCCAAAGTTGCCGCGAAGACCGCCAGCGACAATTCAACCTGGTCAGATATTCCGTTTGGTTGTTCTGCTGCCGCGAAATGAACGAGTGCCTCCTCTTCCGAACAAAAAATTTCTGTGGATATTCCCTTTTGCACGGGCGCAAGGGGGGCATCCGTTCTTGCTCTTCGATTGCGACATCTTTGCTTGATCATATCGAGCTCAATGTATTCGCTGCTCTTTTCCCTGGCTGGCTCTTCGCCGTAATACATCGTACCCTGTGAGTAAGCATACGCTTCGGACATGCTGATTTTGCTACTTACTTCATATTCGACGAAGTCACGATTTGGATAAAAGCTGATCTGGACATCAAGTGATCCCTCGCCGATTGCAAGCGGACTTCCCCAGACCACATTTTGCACCTTGTGAATGTGCTTGTCGGCCGCGATCATTCCGGCTGCTCTGGCCATCTCAACCATGGCCGCACCTGGCAGTATTTTTTGCTTCAACTTCGGAACCTCTTGTAAATAACGTTCATCGCCCTGTACATGTTTGCTGAATTTGATTTCCCGCAGCGTGGAGATATTGCGATCGACCAGCGGATGCAGCTTGAAAATTTCCCCCTTTTGCCCTGAAGCCGCGGGAACCCAAAAGCGTTCACGGGCAAAAGGATAGGTTGGCAACGAAATTTTCTTCGGAAATGCCCCTTGATAAAGAGCAGTCCAATCGACATCGACCCCTGCCACCCAAATCTGCGCCAATTTCGGCATTTCCCTCTTTTCGACAATCATGCGCAAAAATGCTTCGCCTGCTTCTCCTGAGAACAATTCTTGGGAACGGAATTGCTCTTCCCTCGTATTTCCAGTGTAGAGCCGGTCGACGTCTTCATTGCCCGCGAGATACTCCTGAAGTTTTTGCGCCAGTTCTTCCTTGCTGCTGACGATTGCCGCCAGCCGCTCTTCCATCTCCTCCCTGCCCACCTGCAGCGTGTAGGCGATATCGGTTAGGCGCACATCCCGTCGAAGCGGTTTTTTCTTTCTGTTTTGGCTTGAGATTGTTTCGTATTGCTTCCGGATCTGTTCGCCATGCATCTCGATCAGGTAGCCTGCCAACAAGGAAATCGTCGGGTACTCGCTAAAGATGACGGGATTCAGCTCTACATGAAATTTCTCATTGATTCTTACCGCCAGCTGGCTGAAAAATACAGCATCGAAGCCATAATCATCCAGATGATCTGTTGCCGACATTTCTGCTCCATCCACGCCCATCAAGAAAATGGCTTGTCTGAGCAACTCATTTTGGATCCATTCGTGAATGTCCTGTCCATTGGGTTCATCGCTTGCTCCCGTTGCTTCCCCTTCGAGAAAAGCCAGCAATTTTCCGGCATATTCCCGCAGCCTCTCCTTGTTTTTTGCGGAGAGTAGAATCGCAACCGTCTCCTGTCGGTCCGCTTCCGCAGCTAATGTTGCGTTGGGGTACTCCTCCACGATCAGATGGGCATTTGAACCGCCGGCACCAAAGGAGCTGATCCCAGCGATACGGGGAATTTGCTTCGTCACGCCATTCTCAAACACTGTCGGCGTCTTCCATTCCGTCAATTCCCGTTGTACGTAAAACGGGGATTCGGCAAACGAAATATGCGGATTCAGTGTCTGTGAATGGAGCGAAGGCACCAGTTTTCTGTACTTCATTTGCAGGAGCACTTTGGTCAACCCTGCTATCCCGGACGCCGATTCCAGATGGCCAATGTTGGATTTAACCGATCCAATGGGGCTAAACTGCTTATCCTGCGTTGAATGGCCATAGGCCTTGATCAATCCGGTGATCTCAATCGGGTCGCCTAAAGACGTTCCGGTCCCGTGCGCCTCCAAATAGCTGATGTGTCTCGGATTGACATCAGCCTGGCGAAGCGCTTCGGCGATCAGTTCCGCCTGCGCATTCGGATTGGGCACTGTGTACCCATTGGTTTTTCCGCCGTGATTGAGGGAACTTCCCTTGATGACGGCATAGATGGCATCTCCGTCTTCAATCGCCTGATCGAGGGGCTTTAACAGGACAGCCCCCACCCCTTCACCCGGTACATATCCATCCCCACCCTCGCCAAAACTGCGGCACCTTCCATCCGTTGAGGCAAAATTCCCTTCACTCAGTTGCAGGTATTTATTTGGGTGAACAGTGATGTTGACCCCGCCGGCAATCGCTACGTCGCACTCCCCTCTTCGGATGCTTTCATAACCGAGATGGATAGCCGTCAGCGAAGAGGAGCACATGGTGTCAACAGCGATGCTCGGTCCATGAAAATCAAAAAAATAAGACACCCGGTTGGCGATCGACGCGTAGGACGAAGCGGGAACAAATCCGCTTCCGCTGCGTTCCTCATCCGCTCCGTACAATTGATATTGCCCGTACATCACCCCGACAAATACGCCCACCTTCCGCTTGCCCAGCTGCTTTCTCGTGCAGCATGCATCCTCCAAGGTGTGCCAAACCGTCTCCAGAAAAAGCCTTTCCTGCGGATCCATCAATTCAGCTTCGCGTGGTGAAATATGGAAAAACAATGGATCAAATTTGTCCACATCATTGATAAATCCGCCCCATTTACTGTAGCTCTTTCCTTTTTTCTTTTTACCCGGATCAAAGTATGGACGGTGATCCCAGCGATCGGCCGGAATTTCCGTAATGCAATCTTTGCCCTGCTGCAAATTGGCCCAAAATTCCTCCAACGTGTCAGCCATGGGATAACGTCCGCTTACTCCCACGATGGCCACTTCCCGATGCGCGGCAATGCGGTCAGGCTCAGCCTGTTTTCTTTTCACAACCACCGGCGCCCTGTTATCGGCAGCTTTTGCCGGTGCTGTTCTCACCACTTCGCTTCCGCTGCGGTTGAAGTCGAGTATTTGAAGCATCGAAGCACGGTGATGTCGGATAAAATATGCCGCCAATTCGGCAATCGTCTGGTATTCAAAAAACAATGTCTTTGATAACGGGCCGAAGTCTTTTTCCAATGCTCTCGTCACATTCATGATCATCATCGAGTCGATCCCGTATGATTCAAGCGCTACATGGGTGCGAATCTTTTGCAGAGGAATTTTGGTCTGTTGGGAGAGGAGAGAGCGGAGATAGTGCTCCGTTTTCTCTTGGAGCAGATCTCCTTCTTCAGCGGTACTATCATTTGCCGATTGATTCATCTGCACAGGCTTGTCACGACCAATGAATTCTCTTATTCTCCCCATCTCTCCTGAGAGAACGAGCCGTTGCGGGTCTTCGCTTTGCAGCCCATCCCAGAAAGCTTTCACACCCTGCTGTGCTGTCAGCGGCTTTGCCCCGACCGAAGATTCGAGCCAGGCCATCGCTTGTTCGTCAACTTGCATCCCCCCCTCTGCCCACAAGGGCCAATTGATGGAGAGCGTCCTGCCGGAACGGCGAAGTTGCCTGACATACTCCTCCCGCTGCTCGGCAAAAGCATCCAAATAGGCATTGGCGAAGGCGTAATCAGCCTGACCAGTATTCCCAAACTCTCCTGCCACGGATGAAAACAGCACGAAAAAGCTGAGGTACTTGTCTTTGGTTGCCTCGTCCAGCAAATATGTCCCCATCACCTTTGCCGCGAGAACCGCTTCCAGATCCTCCCTGCTCTTTTTGTTGACCAATCCGTCCCGCAATACTCCGGCGCTGTGAATAATGCCGTCAACACTGCCAAAGCGCTTCTGGATTTGATCGAACAGCTTTCTCACTTCATCTCGGTCGGCGATATCTGCTTGAAGATAGACGATTTCAGCCCCCGACGCTTGAATCCCCCGTATTTTACCGACCCGCTCCTGATCCAGCGGCGAACGTCCTGTCAGGATAATCGTTGCCTTTCCTTGTTTCGCCAGATGTTCGGCAAAAATCAGTCCTAAACCGCCAACTCCGCCAGTGATCAGATAAACGCCGTTTTCTTTGAAAACGACAGGCTGGCAACTGCCTTCCCGAACAGGCACTTCCTGCAGTTTCTTTACGTATCGTTTTCCCCGCTCGTACCTGACCTCATGTCTTCCATCTACATGCATCGCTTCGGCTATGACGGCATCTACAAGCTGATTTGGCAATACGCCGGTCAACGCCACTGTTTTGAGAAACAATTGCGGCTGTTCCAGCTGAAGCGATTTCGCAAAGCCTGCCACAGCTGCACAGTGAGGGAGAAGATTTTCTTGACTGCCCGGATAAAGGTACAGCATGCGAACCTTCTCTTTCACCTTAAGCTGGATCAACGCTTTGCTTAGGAAAAATACGGAGTATATGCCCCGTTTCAGTTGCGCGACCAGCCCAGCTTCCCCGGCAATCTCTTCTGCTTTGGACCACGCATGCACAATTATAGAGGGGAACATCCCCTGCGTTTGCAATGCCTGCAGCAGCGCAAGATAGTCAGCTTGATCCTGCAAATTGATCTGGTATGAGTTGTCTCCCAGCTTCCGAAATTGCTCGCCCGGCTGCACCAGGACCACTTGTCCCTTCTCTCCTTCTCGGCTTGACATATGCTGTTGCAGCCATTCCGCTGTTTGGCCATCATTGTCGAGGATGAGCACATTTCCGATCGGCACTTGAGCAGAAGCGGGAGCAGCGTTCTCCGCCATTTCCCACACTGCCCGGAAATAACCGGTTTGTACGTCAGCTCGCTGCTTTCTCCCATGCAACATGGCAAATCCCTCCTCTGCGGAAAGATTGCCCGTTTCAATCATCCGTAAGATTTCAGTTCGGCTCAACTGCTTGGTATTCATAGATTCCCTCCATCAATCGATCCGCTTCTTGTGCCGATAATTCTCCGGACTCCAGCCGTTTTAGCAAATCAATCACGAATGCTTCCTCTTTTGACAGGCGTTGTTCCACCGGTTGGTTCACTTCCGATAAATGCGTCGGTTGGGAATTCGGCCGATAAGCGCGTACCGCGAAGTTCTTCAGAACAACCGCCACCTGGCCGTCTTCGCTCACCAGTTGAATGTTGAATTTTCTCACTCCTGGCGATGATTGATCCTGGTCATAAGCTGCATAGGCATAGCAGCTTTCAGGGATCTGGCGGAAAATCTGCACTTCACCCACGGCATACGGAACATAAAGCCCTTCCTCTTCGTCCTTTTGATTCAGCAATACGCCGATAACAGTTTGAAAAGAGGCGTCCAGTAGAGACGGGTGAAGAACAAACTTCTGCCAAGTGCCGTTGGCGGCAGGTGGCAATTCGATCCGTGACAGGCTTTCCTGCTCGTTATGGCACAACTCTTTGACACACTGGAAGTGGGGGCCGTACTCCAATCCCACGCTTTCGAATAGCCGATAGCATTCCACACTCCTGATTTCGTTGCGGCATCTGGCTCGAATGTCTGCGACGTCCAGGTATCCGGGGTTCGCAGACAAACCGGCAATTGCATCCTCGAAGACGATTTCCCCCTGGGAATGAATGGTGGTAGCATCGCTGTCCCGGGTCATGATCTGATATTCTGCATGCCCTGATGCGGGAACAAGCCGAATCGAAACGTCCCGCGACTGCTGATCGGTCTTCGCAAAAGAAATCGGCTGCGACCAGACCAGGTTGCGGATGCTTTTCACCCTTTTCTCACCCGCTATCTCTCCTGCCGCACGGGCCATCTCCAGATAAACTGCCCCGGGCAGCACCTTTTGTCCCGCCACCACATGGTCCGTCAGAAAGGATTCCTCCCCTGAGAAACTGGTCAGAAACTTCGCTTCATTCAGAGTGGAAAGATTTGTTCCCACCAGCGGATGCAAGGTTGCCAGATTTCCTTTACCGCCCGTTTTCGTCGTTCTCAACAGAGATGTCTGTACCCAGAAGCGCTCCCCTGAAAAAGGATACGTCGGGAGGGGCACCCTTTTGGGACTCGCAGTGCGGGAATCTCCCGTCCAATCAATGTCATGCCCTTCGACCCATTGTTTGGCCAATGTGTCGTATTCCCGGTTTCCTTCTGCGGAAAGCCGTTTTCCTCGCTGCGTACTGACACGCCCACGATAGGTGCCCGGGCGGATTACACCACGGGCGATGTCCCGCAGCATTTCTACCAATTCCTGTTTGCTGCCAGCAATCAATGCGAGCCTTTCTTCCATCGCCTCTCTTCCCGCCTGCAAGGTATAGGCAATATCGGCAAGCTCCAGATCCTGTGCTCCGTTTTCCAGGAAATCGATGAATTGCTGCACATACATCGAAAGACTCTCTTCGCTCTTCGCCGACAGCAAAACAAGTTCCGGACCAGCGCTCTTGTCTGGTGCTGATACCGCATCAGTCATCACAAATTCCTCAACTGCCAGGTGGGCGTTTACTCCCCCAAACCCAAAAGAGCTGACGCCTGCCCGGCGTGGAAGAATGTTCCCGTTTGAATCGCGCAGACTTTGCCATGGCCTCGTTTCCGTTACGATATAAAACGGGCTTCCTTCCAGTTGAATGTATGGGTTTTGTTCCTGAAAATGGATACTGGCTGGAAGCGTCTTCTGTCTCATCGCCAGCAACACTTTAAACAAACCGGCAATTCCGGCGGCGGTTTCCAGATGACCGATGTTGGTTTTGACCGATCCAATCCCGCAATACGGTTTCGTCTGCTGCGGCTGCCCCCAATCCTGATTCAACTGGTCGAAGGCTTTTTTCAGTCCGTTGATTTCGATCGGATCACCGAGCGGCGTCCCTGTGCCGTGTGCTTCGATGTAGGTGACTGTGGACGGGTCTACGTTTGCTTTGCGCCAGGCGTCTATAATCAGTTCGGCCTGCGCGTTTGGATTCGGTGCTGTCAATGAATTGGCTTTTCCTCCATGATTGACGGCGGTCCCCTTTATCACCCCGTAAATGTGATCTCCATCCTGCAAGGCCTTGCGCAGCGGCTTGAGAAGAACGGTTCCCACCCCCTCGCCCCTTACATATCCATTGGCATTCTTGTCGAAGGTTTTGCATCTGCCGTCTTTGCACAACATACCCGCTTTGGAGAACGAGATGTAAAGGGTAGGGCTTGCCATTACATTTACTCCCCCTGCAATGGCAAGTTCACATTCGCCGCTGTGCAGTTGTTCAACGGCCCGATGTACGGCAACCAGTGAACTGGAGCAAGCCGTGTCAATCGGTTCGCTCGGCCCTCGCAGATTCAACATGTAGGAGATGCGGTTGACCAGTATCGAGTGGGACATGCCTGTTGAGGTTTGCGCTTCAATATCGCATCCGCCGAGCAAGTCTGCGTAGTCCGTACTTGCCACCCCGATGAACAGCCCTGTTTTCGTTCCTGACAATGCCGACGCCTTATACCCCGCATCCTCGATGGTCTTCCAGATGGTTTCCATGAGAATGCGCTGCTGCGGGTCCATCAACTCCGCTTCCATGTGCGAGATGCCGAAAAACAGGTTGTCAAAGCGTGCCGCATCGCGCATAAAGCCGCCCCACTTTACATCGGTCTTGTTGGCCTGTGTGGTCGGATCTCCGTCATACAGTCGCCAATCCCAGCGATCGGAAGGTATTTCCGAGATAAGATCCCGCCCCTCCTCCAGGTGTTTCCAGAATTCCTCCAGATTTTCAGACTGCGGCATTACGCCGCTCATCCCAATAATTGCGATTGGCTCCGAACCAGCATGTGTGATTTGATGTGGGGCGGTTGACGCACCGGCAGTCTGAGGCAGCTTATCGCTGCTTTTTGCCGAATGAACCGCTTCTACGGTTTGCTGACCTTGCCAAGCGATTATAGGCGGCTGTGTTTCTGCCGAGGCCTTCGTTGCTTGCTCCAATGGGCCAGCTTGATGATAATAGGCAATCAGCCGATCCATGTGTTCTGTTCGCAAATACTGTGAAAAAGATAGCAGGGTCGGAAACTCAAAGAATTGGGAGGGCATCACCTCAACAGCGTACTTTTCTAAAAGCTGGTTGCTGAATTCGGTAAAGGTCAGTGAGTCAAAACCAAATTCACTCATCTCTTCTTCCATGAAAATATCTTCTTCGCTTAATTTCAGAATGTTTGCCACCATGCTGATCAGATCTGTCTGCAGCCTTTTTTGCAGATGATCTTCATTCAGTTCACTTGTATCGGCCGGCTTTTGGGCCAGTTGTGCGCTATTTCCTTCAGAGCTCCCGGCTTGCTTGCCTTCCTCGCCGATCAATCGTGTCAGTTTTTGCCGCTCGCCCGAGAGCACGATCACCTGGGCGAACGGCTCTGACAAGGCATATAGAAAACTGTCTATTCCCGCTTCCCTCTCCAGCGGCCTGATCCCGAACATTTTGTCGAGAAACGTTGCGGTTTGCTGATTCATTTGCATTCCGCCATCACGCCAGAGCGGCCAATTGATGGACAGCGTTTTTCCAGAGCGTCTCTGTTGCAGCGACAGTTCCTGTCTCCATTCGGCGAAATGGTCCATAAAACTGTTTGCGTAAGCGTAATCGGTCTGTCCGCTATTTCCAATCTCCGCTGCTAGTGACGAGAAGAGTACAAAGAAATCGATGGGTTTATCTTTGGTAAATTCGTCGAGCAGGATGGTCCCCCGCACCTTGGGAGCGAGCACTTCATCAAGATGCCCGACCGTTTTCGCCGCAACGAGCCCATCCCGCAGCACCCCGGCGCTGTGAATAATGCCGTCCAAACCGCGATAGCAATGCTCGATCTTCGCAAACAGCCGCCGCATATCATCCCTGTTGGCGACATCCGCCTGAATATACGTTGCCTCTGCCCCCAGGTTCTGAAGCTCATTGATCATCTTGGCTTGCTCTTCACCCAATGATGAACGTCCTGTGAGCACAAGCCTTGCGGAGACCTGTTTGGCGAGATAGCGGGCGAACAGGCAGCCTATTCCTCCGGTTCCTCCGGTAATCAGATACACCCCCCCTTGCTTCAGCAATGGAACAGGAGCTTGTGCCGTCTTTCTTTCCACTTCTTTTGCCCGTTTTACCAAACGATGCGTTTCCGTATAGCGGATTTCCACGTCGGTGCAACAAGCAGGGTCAGACTCGGCCAAAATCAGGTCGACTACCGCCGATTCTCGCCAATCATCGGCAGGGTGGGCCAATTCGATCACCTTGTAGCTGCATCCCGGATGCTCCAGGCGAATGCTTTTGGCGAAACCGCTGACGGCGCTGTGCAATACGGCAGATACATGATCCCGTCCCGGGAACAGATAGAGAAACTGGAGCTGTTCCATTCCTTTGACAGCTATAAGCGCTTTCGTTACGGCGAACACGTGATAGATTCCCCGACCCAGCCGATCTTCCAGGCTCCTTTCATTCAGGGGAACGTCCTCCATCGCCCACAAATGGATGACATGCTGTGGCAACAACTGGTCACTCTTCAGCGATTCGATTACCTGAAGCATGTCTTCCGGATGATCCGGCCTTACCTCATAACGACATGGTTCAGTCTTTCTCCAAACGGAACCAGGCTTAATCAAGATTACCTGCAGGTCTTTCCCTTTTTCCGACAGTCTCGACTGCAAAGATTGGCAGACTCGTTCATCATCAGCCAATAGCAGCACGTGCCCCGTAAGATTACTGACATCCGCCACCCCTGTACTCTTCGAGGTTATCCATTCCTTCATGTAGTGCAGGGTCTCGATCTGTTCGACCCGATAGGAAGAATTTGCCGAACTTTTGAAATGGAACGGCCTGGCGACAAAATCCTTTATTCTTACCAACACCTCGCCCGTATGGCTGAGAAGCTGCACATCAAATTTAGCCGCCTGCGAATCGGGAGCAGCCGTACGGACTGCGTAAACCCAAATCCGTTCTGTTACTGGCCGGAAAATCTCTACCTCTCCGATGGAGAACGGAACGTACAGAACATCATCTTTTACTCCGAGCAAGGCAGTTTGAAACGA
>DASQMM010000225.1:0-5790 GCA_035645495.1 Brevibacillus sp.
ATTGATCTCGTCGCGTACCAGACTGGTAATGACTTCTTCATGGGTTGGCCCCAGTGCAAAAGGACGCTCATGACGGTCCTGCAAACGGACCAACTCCGGTCCGTATACATCCCAGCGACCAGTCTGATGCCACAGCTCAGCAGGCTGCATCGCAGGCATCAACAGCTCCTGTCCGCCTGCACGGTTCATCTCCTCACGCACAATTGCTTGGATTTTATGCAGGGTGCGGATCGCCAGCGGGAGATAGGTATAAATCCCCGAGGCCAACTGGCGAGCCATACCGGCGCGCAGGAGCAGCTTGTGGCTGGCGATCTCCGCGTCAGCAGGCACTTCCCGCAAGGTAGGAATCAACATTTGACTTTGCTTCAACACGTGCGTGTCCTCCTTATGCCTATACAGCAATCAACTTCTTTATCGAATCGGTGCACTATTTGACTTGTGCCGGTTTTTGTTCTTTCACGATTTCGTCGATTTCCTTCATCAACTCTTCAAACAGTTCGTCTTCCTTCACTTTTCGCACAATCTCACCATTGCGGAAGATCAGGCCCTCGCCGTTTCCGCCTGCAACACCCACGTCTGCCTCCCGCGCTTCTCCAGGACCGTTGACTGCACAGCCCATTACCGCTACTTTCAGTGGTACTTTAAGCGTTGACACCGCATCTTCTACACGTGTTGCCAGCCCGATCAGGTCAATGGCACAGCGTCCGCAAGACGGGCACGCAATCACGACAGGGTCGTTGTTGACGATATCGAGGCTGCGCAAAATCTGTTTGGCTACCTTGATCTCTTCCACAGGGTCTGCTGTCAGCGATACGCGGATGGTATCGCCAATCCCCATCGAAAGTACGGTTCCGATTCCAACGGCTGATTTGATGCTGCCAGAAAATTGGGTCCCTGCCTCGGTTACACCGACGTGCAATGGATAATTGCGCTTTTGTGCCATGAGCGAGTAAGTCTGGATCATTGTCGGCACATCCGACGATTTCAAGGAAATCACGATGTTGTCGTAATTGAGATCTTCGAGGATCTCCACGTGATCCATTGCAGACTCTACGATCGCCTCAGGAGATGGGTATCCATATTTTTCCAGCAGGCGTTTTTCTACCGAACCGGAGTTGACCCCGATGCGAATCGGCACATTACGCTCCCGGCATGCCTCAACGACTGTTTTGGTTTTTTCCTTGGAGCCGATGTTGCCTGGGTTGATCCGAATTTTATCAATACCGCTCTCGAGGGCAAGCAATGCCAGCTTGTGGTCGAAGTGAATGTCGGCCACAAGCGGCAGCGGTGAACGTTCCTTGATTTGTTTGATGGCGCGGGCTGCATCTTCGTTGATGACAGCCAGGCGTACAATTTGACAACCGACATCATGCAGTCGTTGAATTTGGGTCAGTGTGCTTTCTACATCGCGCGTATCTGCGGTTGTCATGGATTGGATGACCACACTTTTTTGGCCTCCGATCTGCACTCCTCCTACAAATACCGGTTTCGTCTCCTCGCGCTTGTACATTTTGCACCATCCTTTTTCTTTATCTGTCTTCAATCATCTGTTATTACGTTTCTATGCAAACAATCGTTGCAAATCATTCCAGGTCACGACCAGGATCAACAACATCAAAAAGGCAAATCCGAGGAAGTGGACCATGCCTTCCTTATGTGGATCGACTGGACGTCCTCGCAGCGCTTCTACTGCCAAAAAAGCCAGCCTTCCGCCATCTAGCGCAGGCAAGGGCAGGAGGTTGAACAATCCCAAGTTGATACTCAGGACGGCGGCCCACTGCATCAGGACCGCAAGTCCTTGTTGAGCGAACTCACCGGTCATCTTGAAGATCCCTACCGGTCCGCTCAGATCATCCAGGCCTACGCCTCCCGTGAACAGCATCCCTAACCCTTTCAGGATCATCACGGTGAACTTGTACGTAGAGGTTACGCCGAATTTCAGCGCTTCTCCAGGTGCAGATGTAAGGGACTGTGTGACCATAATCTTTCCGACATTATTTTCGTCGCTGACTACCTTTAGAGGTACCTTGGAGATTTGTCCGTCACGTTCGATCTCAAAAAGCAGCTCTTTGTTAGGGGAACTGCTGACGATTTCCACTACTTGCTGCCAGGTAGAAACTTTCGTCCCCTCAATCGAGATTACCTTGTCTCCCTTGAGCAGTCCAGCCTCAGCAGCAGGCCCTCCAGCTTTTACCTCGCCGATGTAGGGAACGTCATTCGGTACGCCAAAGGAAAGTCCAAGTGCGACGAAAAGTACGAAAGCCAGCAAGAAGTTGGCTGCAGGTCCGGCAAAAATCGCCCAGAAGCGCTGTGAGACCGTCTTCCCTTTAAACTGACGGTTCAAAGGTGCAATTTGAGCTTCGCGTCCGTCCTTCACCAATTGGGCTTGGGGATGTACCGAAAAATTGCGTTGCTCCCCGTCTACCTCGAGCGTCAAGGTAAGCGCATGTTCAAGATCGTAGCGAATCACGGTTCCCGTAATCGCTCTTGCAGAAGCTCCTTGTCCGCCGTCCAACAAAAGATGGGTCACCTTCCCGACCGCATCGCGTTCTATGGCGATTTCCATATTGGGTTGCAGCATATCCATTTCGGGATCTTCGCCAGCCATTCGCACCATTCCACCGATAGGGAGCAGGCGAAGGGTATATTCCGTCTCTCCACGCTTCACACTAAAGATTTTGGGTCCCATGCCAAGAGCGAACTCACGGCATAAAATGCCTGCCCTTTTGGCTAAGAGAAAGTGACCCAACTCGTGAAAGAATACGAGAGCGCCAAACACGACTACAATCGCGACAATGGATTCGACGGAATCTAAATTGGGTAAAGGCAATTGAGCAGCCACCTTTCATTCCAGTTTCGTACTGCCTTAACCGTCTTACATAAACGCTCGGGCTTGCGTGCGAGCCCATTGGTCAGCAGCAAAAATCTCATCCAGCGTGGGATCGGAAATCCCCTTATGGGCATCGCAGGTTTTTCGAACGATGGTTTCGATCGCCAAAAATCCTATGGAGCCTTTCAGAAACAGATCAACGGCAACCTCGTTGGCTGCATTCAATACAGCCGTGTAGGTACCGCCAGCCTTCCCGCATTCATAGGCCAATTGTAACAGAGGATAGCGCCCAAAATCCATGCCAGCAAAATGCAGCGTACCCAATTTTACCAAATCGAGCGGTTCGGTCATCAGCGGCATGCGATGCGGATAGCTTAAAGCGTACTGGATTGGTACCCTCATATCGGGAGTACCAAGCTGCGCCATAACCGCACGATCCTGAAACTCCACCATCGAATGGATTATACTTTCGTAGTGTAAAATCGTTTCAATCTGGTTGTAGGGCAGATCAAACAGCCAATGGGCTTCGATTACCTCGAAACCCTTATTCATCATGGTTGCCGAGTCGATGGTAATCTTTGAGCCCATGCTCCAATTGGGATGAGCCAATGCTTGTTCAATTGTTACGTGGGAAAGCTCTTCTCGCGTCAGGTGTCGAAAGGAACCGCCAGACGCCGTAATGATCACCCGTGACAGCTCTTCGCGTCTTTCGCCCTGCAGGCATTGATAAATCGCGGAATGCTCACTGTCAACTGGGATGATAGCCACTCCCCTTTGACGTGCTGCCTTCATCACGACAGGACCTGCGCATACCAAAGTCTCCTTGTTTGCGAGTCCAATCGTCTTCCCCTCTTCAATCGCTGCCAAAGTAGGTGCAACTCCGACGCTTCCAACCACAGCCGTCATGACAAATTCAGCTTCAGGATGCCGAGCTACAAGCTCCATCCCCTCGCTTCCCACAACGATCTCTGACTGATGGTCGGGACCCAGCTTGGCCCGCAGGTCAAACGCTGCCTCTTCCGTTGCGACCGAAACCAACTGCGGCCGAAACGTCTTCACCTGCTCTGCCAAAAGCTCCACATTGGTTCCCGCAGCGAGTGCGACAACCCCGAACTGTTCCGGATGCTGCGCAACTACATCTAGTGTGCTGGTACCGATTGAGCCTGTGGAACCCAAGAGCGCTATTCGTTTCACGCGTTTCACCCTCTATATCTCTTTCTATATGCAAGCTTGCTCAGACAATACCTAACAGATGCAGAACCGGAAAGACAAGAATCATACTGTCAAATCGATCCAATACCCCTCCATGTCCAGGTATGATCTGACCGGAATCCTTCACACCGTAATGGCGCTTGAATGCAGACTCCACCAAATCGCCCAACTGGCCCATGATCCCGGTTACCAGGGCAATCAGCAAAGCCTGGGAAGTCGGAATCCCTCCGAACAACATGTTGACTACCAAAACGATCACAAGCGACGTGAACAGACCACCTACAGCCCCTTCTGTGGTCTTGTTCGGGCTGATTTCGGGCCAAAGCTTGTGGCGTCCAATGGCTTTCCCAATAAAATAGGCTCCCGAATCAGTGGACCAGATGCCCAGAAAAACGAGAATCGTCATCATCAATCCGTCCGGAAGATTGCGTGCGGCAGCCATATACGTAAAACCGTACCCTATGTATAACGCTCCCACTATCGTAAGAGCGATGTGTTCAATGTGAAACTGATTTTTCCGTAAAACGGAGTAAATCAACAGCAAGAAAAAGACAGGCAACATCAGATCCGGCGTCCCAATGTCTACCCAGGCAGTAAATGCGAGCGACGGCCAAACAATGCTCAGCATTAACACATACGCCAATATTCCTGCCGGTACAAACGATTGAAGTTTTGCCATCCGCAAAAATTCATATAAGCCTACAATGGCTAAACTCAAGACAAGCAGGGAGTACCAAGCACTTCCCAGATAGATCAGGAAAAGAAAGCCGATACCTCCAACCACGCCTGTTATAATCCGTTGCTTCAACTGATTCCACCTCTCGGCTATACCGCTCCGTAGCGACGAGCTCGGCCTTGGTATTCCACAATGGCTTGATAAAAATGTTCACGGGTAAAATCAGGCCAAAGCACATCCGTAAACCACAATTCTGTGTAGGCCAATTGCCACAACATAAAATTGCTTAAACGAATTTCACCACTCGTGCGAATTAACAAGTCAGGGTCCGGGATATCGCTTGTGTACAGGTAGCGGGAAATGTCTTCTTCTTGAATATCGCCCGGGCTAAGTTCACCCGCTTTCACGCGTTCTGCCAATTCGGAAAATGCCTTGATCATTTCATGGCGCGCCCCGTAGTTCAGCGCAAAATTAAGTTGCAATCCTGTATTATCACGAGTTTTTTCTTCTGCTGTCAATAGAGCCTGCAAGGTATGTTTCGGCAACTCATCCTTGCTGCCGAGCATGCGAATCCGCACGCCTCGTTCTATCAATTCATCCAATTCTGTCGACAAAAATTCTTGTGGAAGCTTCATTAAAAAATCAACCTCGTCACGAGGGCGCTTCCAGTTTTCGGTTGAAAAAGCGTACATGGTCATGTAGCGAATGCCAATTTCGTCAGCCGCTTTCACGACTTCCTTCACTGTCTTCATACCCGCTCGATGTCCGGCCACTCTGGGCAGATTGCGCATATTGGCCCATCGCCCGTTGCCGTCCATAATTACCGCAACATGCACGGGAATTTTGCCAGACGGATCAACCTCGGTTGCCTCCGGCTGTTTTTCCTTTCGGGTCCATTTACGCGCTAGATGTTCTAACATAAGTGTTCCCCCGTAATGAGAGATATAGACATACATCCCCCTCCATAGAGGGGGATTTCTTCTTCCTTACACTTCCAAAATATCTTTCTCTTTATCTTTTACGATTTTGTCAACTTCTGCAATGAATTTATCCGTTGTCTTTTGGATGCTTT
>DASQMM010000226.1:0-2083 GCA_035645495.1 Brevibacillus sp.
ATTTGTTCCTGGTTTGTTCGATACAAGTCCCATGTAAAATAAACCCAAAAGAGAAGCAAGTTTACAATGAGTGAAAATATGAAGGATCTAACTAACGTTGTCAAAAAATCACCTACTATACCTTTTTTGGAATTGTATCACAAAAAAGGGGAATAGGGTATTTTTGGAAAACGCTTGCCGAATCAGAAAGGTCAGTCGTCTCATTACCGATCCAGAAGGCGTTCGATCAGATCAAGCAATGTGTTTCCAACTGTTTCGGGGTCCTCCAGCATGTGAAAGTGACGGCCCGGAATAGTGGCCGTAAGCCAACCATTTTCTTCTGCTTCTTTTCGGAATGGCAGATAGGTGTCAGAGAAAGAGAAGTGCAAGAAAGCACAAGGGGCATCCGGCCAGTATGTAGGGACGGGTATTTTCTCTTCATACACAGCGAGCGGCATTGGTGCTAATTCATGGACGAATTGTCGGCGGGTGGACGGATCCGAAATGAAGTCATGGACATGCTCTTCTTTCCATACAGGCAATTTTCCATCTTGTGCTGCACTGCGAAACGCTTCCGCCTCGGCGGGAGTAGAGAATTGATCGAGACGGCTGCAGTTGTGCCTGGGTATGATGGCATCTACAAAAATATAGCCAATGACCTTGTGATCCAGACTGTCCCTTACAGAAGGAAGCAATGAACCAGCGCCGCTATGACCAACCAGGACGATCTTGGAATGAGGAGGTATCGTCTGAAGCGCTTCCGACACGGACAAAGCATGATCTTTCCAATAACAGGGCGAGGTGTCGTGATTGCGGAGTGTGGGTATGAACACCTCCGTACCCATATTCCTTATGTACTCAGCTACAAGGCGCCAGGTAAAGGGGCCCACAAGTGGACTGTGAAGCAGCACAATGGGGACATCGTGTGCGCGTAGGTTCATGGCAGATCTCCTTCCGTACATGCTTTAGACGTCAAAGGCCAAATTGACAACTTTCCACTCTTCATTGATTTTTTAAAGGTTACATGTAAAAAGGTTGGGGGGGACTAGTTCAATCTAGCAGTTCCTCCAAACGCTGGACGTAGGCAAGGGGAGTGACTCCGTGATTCTTCATTTCCTCTACCTCACTTTGGTAGGCAATGAAACCAATTCCACCGTCTTGTGCCGCTTTGCCATCGATCCAGGAATCACCGATCATGATCCACTCTTCTGCCGGAATGTTGGGATACTGGTCCAGAATATAGTGAATGCCGGAAGGAGAAGGTTTTAGTTCCGTCATTTGTTCCCGCCCGGCGATCAAATCAAAAAAGGGAATGATGCCAGTTTCCTGAAGGGCCTGTAAAGCAGCGGAGCGTGCATTATTTGTCAAGATGGTTAACGTATAGTGATGTCTGAGCTCATCGAGAACGTCCTTTGCCCCCGCTTCCAGAGAGGCGCCGATCATTCCTTCTGTTTCGTAAGCGACAATCGTATCCCAGATGGAGGCTTCTATTTCTTCGGAGATCCGGCCCGAATTGCGTCCGAGATCGATGAGCTGCGAGGCGGAATGCATGGTGTAATCAAAATCTGGGTGGATCAACTGATGCTTCACCAACAATTGAAAGACTGCTGTCTTCATCCCCGGAAAGTTGATACGGGATTGCAAGAGCGTATTATCCATGTCAAAAATAATGGCCTTTCGGTTTTTTATCATGTTGGGCATGTGTATCTCCTCTTTTCCATATAGAGCTTTTCTCAAGCAAGCCAACGAAATAGCCGTGAGTAGAATCGCAAAAGAAGGGCAGAGATTGTTGCGATAACCAATGTAATCAATGCATTTTCTGCCAAGCCAGACGTGAGATAGGTCACGACAAATCCAAGGATTAATCGCGTCATTTCTGCACCTCCTTCTTATCATAGTAACCAATTCGTTCCTTTGGGCAAAGAACCAACCTTCAGGTAACCAAAAGATTCCATCGTCGCTGCTGGCTCGGTTGTGATCAAGGACGTCCCTCCCAACTCCATAGTGGCCGGAAATCCAGCCAAGGGTTTAAAAGAGATACCTACTTACTATTTTCCTATAAAAAATCCCCTTTTGGTAAACAGTACTGTTTACCAAAAGGGGA
>DASQMM010000227.1:0-3477 GCA_035645495.1 Brevibacillus sp.
GGAGCAGCGAGAAATGGATACGCCTGCAGCGCAAACATGGCTTCTTCTGCCGCTCTGTCTACGCGGGGAAGCGGATCGCAGGGATTGCTTACCCCGATGTGCATCGTCTGATCTGGATAGAGCTGTTCCCAACGGGAAGCCAATTGCTGCAAAAGCAGCAGGCTTGTCCGCTCATCCGGCAGGACAAAAAACAGGCAGTGGGGACGTTCACGCAAGAGATAAGAACGCTTCTGTCGGTCGCAGAGGCGGCGCATGAGCGTGATTGCATTCTGATGCAGTTCGCTCGAGTCCATATCATGCCCGTTTACCCGGACAGCCGCTACCAAATGCCTACCCTGCAGGGGATAGCCCAGCATGCGGCAACGGCTTTCCAACTCCGTTTCGTTCATTTCCTTGCCGCTCAGCAATTCTTCCACGAAATCTCCCTTTAGCCGCCATTCTGTAGCAGAAACGGCGCGTTCTTTTACATACTCCAGCGCACACAAGGTAGCTGCATGCTGCAGAGCTACGTCATCCAATTCCTTCCAAAGATGCTTGGGCTTGGACAGAGTCAAGCTGCCAAAATGTTCACGGCTGGCTCGTATCGATACGGCATGCGCACTCTCTTTTTCCTCTCCTGTTCGCTCACTTGTCCGAGGTCCATGCTGGACGACTTCAAATCCTAAAGCATCTACGAGGGTAACAGCACCGCTTGTCAGCTTTGCTAGCTCTTCGATGATGGCGGACAATCCGCCTTTGGACAACGCTGCTTCGATCATCTGGTTGTGAATCGCCTGTGAGTAGGCGAGGGTTTCAAATTGCCTGTTTACGATTGGCTGAAGGATCGCCTTGGTAATCGTGGAAAAATTAATTTCTACGGGGATTTCAATTAAAGGAAGACGGTACAAGTCAGCCTGCTGGATAAATTCCTGCGGGATTTCGCGCAGATAAAATCCGGTGTGAATCGCGACGCCGCTCAGCTTTTGACGAGCAAGCGAAGGGATGAAGGAGGCAAGGCGTTTGGGATCACCGTCCAGACCAAACCCGGTTGTGATCAAAAATTCGCCTTCCTGCAGGCGGCTGGGGTCTTCCAGCACTTCGACAATGGTCACCCAACGGATCGGATGGTCTAATCCGCCCGCTCCGGCGATGAGCTTCGTCTGAACCATGTCCGGGAGTTGCAGGGCTTCGCGTATGGTAATCGACATGTACAACTTCCCTCCTCCACATTCTCTTTATACAAAATGTACAAAAGATTTCGTCTCTTGACCATGTTTTTTTGCCAGCCAGTCGGATGGCGGAAGAGATCAGGTCGGCTAGGATGAAGAGAGAAGGAGAGGTGGCTTTTATGACAAGAAGTTATGTAATCAAACCTGAATTAGGGAAGACATATCCGTATATCTCTCATGGCAAAGGTATCTATCTCTACGATCAGGAGGGAAAACGCTACATCGACGGCTGCGGCGGCGCGGTAACCGCCAGTATCGGCCATGCAGTGGAAGAAGTGGCAGAAGCCATGTACGCCCAAGCTCAAAAAGTGAGCTTTGCGTACCGTTCGCATTTTAGCAGTGACGCGGTGGAGGCATTGGGGGCGAAGCTGGCGGAGTGGGCCCCCGGCTCGCTGAACTGGACCTTTTTTGTCAGTAGTGGATCGGAAGCGACGGAAACCGCGCAAAAAATCGCAATCCAGTATTGGCAGGAAAAAGGCAGACCGACGAAAAACCGCATCATCTCCCGCTGGATGAGCTATCATGGCATCACGATGGGCGCGCTCTCGATGTCCGGTCACGTATTGCGCCGCAAGCGTTTTGTGCCCTTGTTAGAAGACTATCCGACGATTTCCCCGCCGTATCCATACCGCCGTCCTGAGGGAATGTCGCTGTCCGAGTACGCCCTGCAATGCGCCAACGAGCTGGAGACTGCTATTTTGCGTGTCGGGGCGGATCAGGTGGCAGCTTTTATTGCCGAGCCGGTGATCGGTGCATCCGGGGGAGCCGTCGTACCGCCTGATGGTTATTTTCAGAGAATTCGAGAAATATGTGATAAATACGAAGTGCTGTTTATAGCAGATGAAGTGATGACAGGTGTCGGGCGCACCGGAAAAGCATTCGGCATGGATCACTGGGGTGTTGTGCCTGATCTGATGACGCTCGGGAAGGGAATGAGCGCGGGCTATACGCCGATGGCGGCCACTATCGTCACCGACGAGATCGTCGAGACCATCACCAAAGGAAGTGGCTTGATCATGGCTGGCCACACCTACAGCGCCAACCCGCAATCAGCTGCAGTATCGCTGGCTGTACTGCAATACGTGGAGAAGCATCAATTAATCGAAAAATCCGCCGAACAAGGCGCCTATCTGCTGCAGCGTCTGGAGTCGTTGGCTGAAGAACTGCCTCTGATCGGTGAAGCGCGAGGGCTCGGCATGCTCTGCGGTCTGGAGTTCGTCCGCGATAAGGCGACCAAAGAAGCATTTCCACTATCCGCAGGCGTCGCTTCCAAGGTGATCGCCAAGTCCTTTGAAAAAGGGCTGATCATCTATCCGGCAATCGGAGGGCTGGATGGAGTAGCAGGTGATGCCATTATCGTAGCGCCGCCTTTGACCATCACGAAAAGCGAGATCGATGAGCTGATCGCGATCCTGCGGGAGGCGATTCTCGCTGTACAACAGGACCTGCAAGAGAAAGCGATGTTCAGATAGGAGGAGCGTTCATGACCAACCGGTTTGAGAAAGTGATTTCGTTAGAAGAAGCAGCCGAGTTTTTCCGCGATGGGATGACCTTGCTGGCTGGCGGTTTTGGCGGGGTAGGGAATCCCCCTACGCTCGTACAGGCGATTCTGGACAAAGGGGTCAAAGACATCACCCTGATCAGCAATGACACGGCTTTTCCCTGGATTGGAATCGGCAAGCTGATTACGGAAAAACGCGTGAGGAAAGTGATTGCCTCCCATATCGGCTCCAATCCCAATGCAGGTGCGCAAATGACGGCTGGGGAACTGGAAGTGGAGTTTTGTCCGCAGGGAATCCTGGCAGAGCGGGTACGCGCTGGTGGTGTCGGACTTGGCGGGATTCTATCGGACGTCGGAATCGGCACGATTGCAGAAAAAGGCAAGCAAAAGCTGACTTTGGACGGCAAGGAATACCTGCTGGAGACGCCATTGACGGCAGAAGTGGCAATCGTTCACGCAAAAAAGGCAGATCGTTTCGGCAATCTCGTCTATGACACCAGCGCGCGCAACTTCAATCCGCTGGTCGCTATGGCAGGGGATATCACGATTGTAGAAGCGGATGAGATCGTCGAGGTCGGGGAGCTGTCCCCGGAGGAAATCGTGACACCGGGTGTCTTCGTCAACTTTATAGTGCAAAGCAAAGGGGTGAACTGGCAATGGGCGTGGGAGAAGTAAGGGAAAATGAAGGGTATCGCGAGCGAATCGCCCGCCGCGCTGCGCAGGAAGTCGAAGATGGAATGATCATCAATTTGGGGATCGGCATCCCCA